>JAJZXP010000101.1 GCA_021806345.1 Thermoplasmata archaeon
TATTCGGGTACAAAATATGGGAAATAGTTCATCGATGCCATCAATGGATCAGTTTCCTCTTCCTGCCCGATCATTTCCTGTACCTCCTGTTCTCTGTGTTCTTCACGTGAATGATCCTGTTATATTTCTCATCCACCGGGATGGATATCCTCAGCTGGATGGGATTGCTGGAAATCCTGAAACAATCATTTGGATGCCTGGATTCCCACCTTATGAGTTCATCGTTTGCCTGGACAAAATTGTCAAAGAACAGCCAGGAAACCTTTTCCGGAGAGACGATCTCACCGTTCATCCCATCCATGTACCTATCGAGCCTTGTCTGAGGGTCAGGGATCTGCCTTAGGTCGAAGGTTTCCATCATTCAACCTCCCTAATAAGATCTGAAAAAGTTGTAGAATCTGAAATATTACACAGTTCTATTGCAACATGTTCTGGAAACCCTGAATTAACGAGCTGGAAAAACAAGAAACCTTTATCAAAATCCCAGTGCTCCCACAACCTGCGACTCCCCGTTTTTCATTTTTACAATAATGATTTTTTCCTTCATATTGCTACCTCCTCCATCAATTCAAAAAAATAAGGTTCCCGAACCCTGCTGTACAAATCATATATTTCAGCCTGTATCTCACTGCTCATAAGGTGGGTGTACCTCTGGGTGACTTCATTATCTCAGTGGGTTCCTTTCCAGAATTAGCCCATGAACTGAATGGAACCACTGCCAAGCTAAGGAACATGTGAACCTTCATGGGGTTAACTGAGCCGTCTGCCTTCCCAAGGAAAGGGGCTATCTTCCTGCACTTCTGGTCAAGGTACTCATAATATTCGAGGGACTCTTTTTCTATGACTACTTCTTGGATCATGCTTGCACCCCTCCTCTCAATCCTTCCAAAAAATTGGTATTTCCTGCACTTGCCGTACCTGATCAATCCTCCGTTTGTACTCATCCTTTCCTTAAAAGCATCTCATCTGTTGTCCAAGTCAAAAAATATTGGCATAATGTCATTCCCAAAATAGAAAGCTAAGCCCTCAGAAGAAATCCTGTCCACGGTTACCCACTCCCACCGTGCAATCTCCTTTTGCGTTCATCCTCAAGGTGGAGCATACAAATAATCAGAAATTTCAATTTATTCCATTCAATGGCCTCCAAACAATGAACCCTTTCACATTCTTTGATCAGTCTCTCAATGACTGAATCCAGTGATTTTTCCCCAGTGAGATCTCTTATTCTCTTTAGTTCATTGTATGTGGGCTCGTGTACCTTTACCATTTTTCCATACACTTTCTGATTACTCATTATAAATTGGTAAACCTTAGTCCATATATAAGTTTACCGATTACCAATTTGTAATCATAGATAATGGAAAGGATTAATATATTTACAACTTATTAATTGATAATTGGCAATAAAGAAATCCGGCTATTCTGAAGAGATTTTAAAATTTCTCTATTCAAATCATTCTGACGAAGAGGTACCAATGACAAGGATGCAGGAAATTATTACTTCATACTATTCTATAACAAATGCTGTTGAAAATCTTTCAAAGGAAGGGCTGGTAAAAAAGAGGGATGTTATACAAGGAAGGAAAACCATAATGGTATCTCTCACTGATAAAGGCCGCCAGGTAGCTGAACAACTTCTTAATGCAGACCTTGCTGCAAAGGGCACTCTTAAGAAATCATTCTTTTCAAGATCTCAGCTGATCCTCATGTTCCTTGGAAGGGTGGGAAAGGCAACAGTACCACAGATCAAGGATGAGATCCCAGGCTCATACGATGATCTGAAGGAGCTTGAGGAAATGAAGCTGATAACTCAGAAAATCGAGGAAACAAAAGGGAAAAAAGAAAACTATACAACACTAACTGGGAAAGGCGAGGAAATGGCTAAGGAACTAGAAAAGTGTGAAGATATTGTAAAGAGGTGAAAAATGATGGAAGATAAAGATACTACAAAAGTAACATATAAGATAAGGGAAAGAGCATATGAGATAATAGAAAGCCGTCCCTCTGGTTTAAGGTACTCAGAATTAGTAGATGCTATTCATAGAGAAAACCCGGAGTTTAATATTGGTACAATTCATAAAGTAATATGGGATTTAAGGAACCATAAAGATTACAAAGATAAACTTGACCCGACTCCTCGAATATATAAATTAAAATCAAGTTTGGAAAATCCTGAACCAACCAATGAAACATTTGAAATGAAAAAGGCTGGTTCAGGAAAGCATGATGAAGAAGAATTTTATGATCAATTTGCAAAATTTTTGAGATATGATTTAGATGAATGTAACTTATCTAAACCGGTAGGTAAATCTAAACTTTTTAGGAAGTGGGAAACTCCCGATGTTTTTGGGTATCAGAAAATAAAAACCACATCAAGCTTTCAAAAGCATCCGGAATTAGTTGCCGGTGAACTTAAAGTGGAAACGAAGTATGATGAGTTGATAACCGCTTTTGGTCAGGCAGCATCATATCTTCTATTTTGCCACAAATCATACGTTGCAGTGCCCGATGATTCAGATGCTGATGGATTGGCTAGACTGGAAGCACTATGCATAAATTTTGGCATAGGGCTTCTATTGTTCAATAGAAACGATCCTCAAGCACCAGAATTTAAAATAAGAAACAGGTCACAAAGACATGAACCAAACTTTGTTTATCTAAATGAGGTTGGCGTTAAATTAGTAAATTTCATAGAGTCGGATGATTAAATGGCAGAATCCGAACCGACAAAAAACTGGTTGAATCTTAAAAACAAGTTAAGAAATGAATCACAGGAAAGGGAGGAAATATTGCAGAAATACCTGAAAGATAAGACCAGGGCCCCCTGAAAGAACTCTCCTTCCAGGAACCTTCCAGTCTGATAGACAAACTGATTGAAAATGCCCAGGGGCACATCTCCGACATCCGATAAGACATCCAGGAAGCAGTTGCAGTTCATAAAGAATCTACAGAACACAGACAGGGAACTGGACAACACGAAGAAGTTCCTCTCGGATCTGAAGAAGACGAGCATAGAGGAACTGACGAGGAAAGAAGCGAGCTCTCTTATCGACAAATTGAAGGGGTGAAAAGATGAATGAACTTGAAGAAAGGAAAGGAAGTGTGAAAAAGGTGTACGAAGAAGTAAACAAGATAGAAGAGCTAATGAATGATGCTCTAAAGAAGCAATTATGAGGTCGTAATAGTGGTCAACAGATCTAATATTTCAAACGTTTTCAATCTCTATGACAAAGCTCTTGAACAGACAAGATCAAGACTCGAAAAAAGAGTTGTGGAAAGCACCATTGAGTTAGAGGAATTTTACAATGAGTTCCTTAAGAACCACATTGTACAATATGCTGATCTTTTTAGAAATAAAGCATTCAGGAAGGAGATGCACAGGGAACTTGAGCAAAGATACAGGAGTTCAACACTAAGGTTTTGGGCTATTGATGGAGCTTGTAAGAAAATAGACACATCTGACTTAGCGATATTTTATGGCGGAGCCTATGTTGTTAAAGGACAGATGGCGCTTCAAAATAACCCTCCTTTATTGTCGTACCAAGAGTCTGAACCGGATGATGACAGTAGCTTAGTTGCATACTTACCCTTGTCCCCAGAAGATCTTACTGTAATTGATCCAGATAATAGGTTCCTCGTCGATGATTCTGAGAGGATATCAGCTTCAGGATTAGACACATCTCTTATGCTCCTGGCCGAGATCTTCATGTGTTACCGTGGTGCTTCTGGTGCAGATAGACCCCATATAATACTCTGGGATCATTCCCTCTCATCAGTTCTCGCTAATGCTACACCAAATGTAAGAGAACTGAGGTTTTCAGGCGTTCAGATAGTGGGAGAAAGTATCTGGTATCCGGATTTACTCGTTGGTTATTCTAAACCTTGGAATTCTGAAATGGATGTGCCATCTCGTAAATCTCATAGATTATGGGAAAGAGCCATAGCGAAACTTTACGAATCTTCTACCAAAAGTCTAAATCTTGAGGATTTTTCTATAGATGCAAGATTACCTGTGAGTGTGGTAGAGAGTCAGATCAAACTCATTTGGGAATGCGACAAGTATGGAAAGATGTACGAGAATGGCAATCCAAGTGATGCGCTTGTTAAAAAAGATGGTAAAGTTTTAAGGCTGAATGAAGATTACCTTAATTCTCCAGCGAAAATCGAGCGTCTTTTCCTATACTTTTGCAATAAATTGTTCCAGGAAAAAGACCCTTCAATCTTAGTATACACTTTCCGTGATGAAACAGGAAATGAAAGAAATAGATTTCTCTCCCAAGATGAGATTTCCTTCCTCCTTGCAATAGGTCTCAGGTTAACATTTGAAAACGCCTGGAAGAATATGATTACGGTTATCGGGGTATCAAAAGATTCTGCATCGTCATATTTTACTAACCATTATTTAGGTGTTATGCGCTATATTGGACGATTCAGCTTTAACTCAAGACGTATACCTGCTACAGATAGACTGACATTCGAAAGAATTCCGTTCATAGATGACAAAATAGAGGGTCCTTGGAGTTCTACTGAATTTGACGCCGTCTTCATGACATTAAGAATGAGAAAGGAATTTGGCTCCTCGGAAGCTAAATTACAAGGTGTAAGAGGGAATGTACTGGTGCAGCCAAACATTATAATGAAATCTCTTGTTCAGTTTCTTTTTGAAAGAAATGATCTTGCAGAACCAATGATGTCTCATGTTATTTTTGTTGACCGATTAATACATCCCAACGCTCACCCTCCAAACAGGGTAACAGTCATAGAAGGAGATAGAGAGCTGGGAACATTGGAACCTTTTGTACAGTTAGATTCATTGGACACAGACCATGAAGGGGAATTGCAGATGTACCTTTTGTCTGTCTTGACTAGGAACGTTTTTCCAGAAGTTATAGGTTACCCAGATCCATTGCATCATGCAGACAGGGGAGCCAAATCAGTGCTAAGGATGGTTGAACCAATGTTAAGGTCTTCAGAGTGGTTAGATAGAGCTAACCCAATACACAGGACAGTTAGGCAAGTAAGGGAGGGAAAAAGATGACAGAAAATCCATTTGATGATGAAAGATTACACGGCGCCAGGTCAGCACTTACCAAAATAACTCCAGATGAACAGGGTAGATATATTTATGACTTAATGTGTCAATACACGAGGCTTGGTTTGGATGGGTTACAGGTAGGGGACTTAGTGGGAATTGAAAACTATACCCCAAATTCAAATGGAGAGCATGTATATTCTGTTCTGGCATTAAGTCAGGTATTTCCTGTGCACTTTGCAGCACAAGGCACGAATGCATACCCTGGGCATGTATTCGAGTCAATGAGATCTATCAAGGAGGATTGGGAAACCCAAGAGGAAAAACCATTACATCTGACAACTACAATCGCAATTCAAGCGGTTCCAACAGGATACCAATTTTCATACAACCCAAGAGTGGACTCTGATTTACCTAGATTGGGAGAAGAACGAAATCTACCAATGATTGGTGCAGAGGTTCGGCCACTTAGCATGGAAATGGTAGATGCCATAATAAATCAAGGATTGGGTGATCAGCCTGAATCTCCCCTTCAGCATAAGAAGTTTGAAGAACTGAACGTTAAGTTAGACCAGGAAAGCCTTCTTACGACCCATTTCGGAATTTTCGGGTTCACTGGAGTGGGTAAGTCGAATCTTGTTTCATCTATGGTTTCTTCTCTTTGTTTTGAAAATAAAGAACCGTTAGCAAATTTCATAATAATGGATCCAAATGATGAATACCTTGGTCTATTTATAGATAGGTGTATAGGGACTCCTGAAGAAATCACGTATATCCATATAGGTTCTGACTCACTTCATAGCAATGTATCTAGTGCTCTGGGAAACAATTCTCAAGATCCGAGTCCAGAAATCTTGCAAATTATGAGACAGCAATTGAGGCTCCCTCCCCCTTTGCAAGAAATGTATGTAAACAACGAATCATTCAGAAACAGAATAATGCAGGGCCTTACAAACGTGTTTCATAGAACTAAAATAGTATTACCTTTTAAAGATGTTGCCACTCTCATTAGAAAGATTGTCAGAGAACAAACTGATGAAAGAACTGGGGTACAGGTAAAGGAAGCAATGAGGCAAGTAATGGAAGATTGGACAAGTAGATATATCGATCAGCCCTTAAATCAAGAGACTATTAGTAATGCCATTAATTTTGCGGAACATGAACTTAACCATGGCCCAATTGATGCCATTACTTCACAAAACACAAGGGGAACTGCTGAGGGAATTCTTGATAGATCCCTAAATATACTAAGAGTCGAGGCGAGGAGACTTGCCGAAATACCTCCAGATGCTATTATACCGATTGATAGCCTAATCGAAAGGGTGAGCAATAGAGAACATCGTCAGACAGTGATAATAACCGGGCGTAGAGATTCAGACATCAAGCATTTCGCAGCATTGTTGGGAAACGATGTCTATGAAAGAAGGCGCCATATGACAACTCGAAGTCCATTCATCACCTTCATATTTGATGAAGCCGATCTGTTTATACCACAAACCGGATCAGATGAGGACACATTAATGGTAAGAGAACTATGCGTCACCCTAGCCAGGAGGGGAAGAAAATTCGGACTCGGTCTTGGGATTTCAACGCAACGTTCTTCCCTGCTTGATACTGAGGTAATGTCCAACCTACACACTTATTTCGTAAGTAAACTTCCAAGAGCCGATGATCGAAAAAGAGTCGCTGAAGCATTTGGCATTAGTGAGGAGCAACTAACTCCAACTTTTACATTTAGAAGAGGAAACTGGTTAGTTATTAGTCATGAAGCAACTGGATTGAAAGGAGTTCCAATACCAACAACTGCAAGAGATGCTAATGAAAGAATCTCAGGTGATTTGGGCGTTCAAACATCTTAGAAACATCGCAAAGTTAATAACTTATCTGGACCTCGTGAGGAGATGACATTTACACCATTTTTTGTCGCAGACAGGCCAGTTTCCCTGAGAATTCTTGAAGGCTTAGAAGAATTTAAGGGTGATTTTGGAATATTGTCTCATGCTTTCACTACAGATAATTTCAAGAAAAAGTTTAATGAATTTAATCTTGCAAAATGGAAAATTGGGGATTCTGGAATTTATCAGGGAAAGGAAGTGCCGTATAAACTTCTCTTTAATGAATATATTAAAATGGGAGTCACCCATGGAATAATAAAAGATTACTATAGAGATCCAAAGAAAACTTTGGAAAGCGCAAAGGAAGGACTAAAAGTCCACAAAAACCAGAGTTTGAACGAAAAGTTCAATCTGGTAGGGGTTGCTCAGGGGAATACTTTGGAAGAATATCTCGAAAGCTACAATGCACAGAGGGAGATAGGATATGCCATGGTGGCCATTGGTGGCCTTCTTACTAAAGTGGAAAAACACAAAAGAATGGTAAAGGTTAAGAAGGAAAAATTTTTAGTAGAGCTTGTTAGAACAATCAGACGGAAGTACCCTCACGATGAGATTTTTTTGTTGGGGGCGTTCAGTAGACCTAGAATAGGTCTTTTCAAAGAGTTGGATGTCTGGGGAGCAGATTACAAGGGTTGGATTTTCCGCTATGATATAAAACAGAGTCACGCGCTTAATGATAGATTCTTGCAAACTCAAAATTATCTGAGAAATGAAGTTTTCCCGTTGATAGAAAAAAATCGGCTCCTTATTCTTTCATGCTCACAAAGGAAAAATGGTAACCCTGGGCCTTCACTGGAAGTCTATGATGGTCCTTCCTATAAAGTGGTAAGAAAATATCTTAGGAATAATAATGGGTTAGACATTCGAATAATTTCAGCTAAATACGGACTCATAAGCAAGGACAGTATAATAGAATATTATGATGAAAAAATGACTAAAGAAAAGGCATTACAATACAAGAAAAGGTTTTCAAGGGAGGTGAGCACCCTCTTAAATTCATATCAAGATGTGTTAGTTTTCGGAAGCCCTCTATATCGAACAGTATTAGGAAAGCATGATCCAACACATACCGAAGGCAGAATTGGTGAACAACTGGCACAACTTAAAAAATGGCTATATAATGAGTAAGAATTTTTACAAAGAATAGGTAAGAACACATTGATTATCACTATATATCGGAAGTTCCATGAGAAATGGGCAAAGAAATTTCATGGAACTTCCGATATAATTTATCATCATACAGTCGTTGACAACATATGCATCGTGTGTTTAGTGGAGATTCCAGGAATCTTGTGGTTTTCATATACGTTTATACCTATGCTCGGTGTTTCTAGTGGGAGAAGATAAAAAATGACTTCAGCGTTATTGGAAAATTTATTGGGAATTTTTGAAACATGGGTATGGCCTCTTCTAGCAACTTTTATCACAGTTATATTTATTTATGTTTTCCAGAGACCCCGTATTGTCATCACTGTTCAGAAAGATGAAAAGCCTAACCTAGATTTCGGAGCTAAATTTGTTCATTTGTTTATTACAAACAAGTCTGCAGGGCTACTTGGAGGAGGTATCGCTATGCACTGCTCTGGAACAATCATTGTTAACAAACCCGACAAGAAACATTTTATTACAAAATGGGCGACCAAAAGAGATCCTATTCTACCTCAATACATTTGTGAAAATAAAGTAATGGTCGACCTTGTAGGCATTGAAGAATCAAAGTTTGAAAACATTTACCCAAGAGAGACAAAGCGATTAGATGTAGCTATGAAATGGAAGGATGATAAACACTGTTAGATTCACGAACCGGAGAATTTCCGGCATATTGAGAGGCGCAATCCTGACAACCAAATTGATGTTGGAGAATTTCAGTGTTCAGTTACAATAGAGTGCGTAAATTACAGATCGAAAAAACCCTATGAATTCAGACTTTTTAACAACGGCCCATCTTATGGCGATTTGTACCTCGAAGAAAAGTTAAGTGACAACAAAGCCTCTAGTGGTTTCATTCCTTACAGGTTATGGAGACTGACAACATTAGGATTGGGCATTTCGCTTTTCCTAATGCTTCTGATTACTATTTGGTTCGATAACTATGTTCCACATTTCTATGGATGGGCTGCTGAAATCGTTATGGTGTTCGGAACTGTATTAGGAATAATCTTGGTAAGCGCGTATTTTCCCAGAGGTTTTGATCGTTGGGTTCGATTCGTTGGAAAAGTCAGCGGAAACCGTTGGATACATGAGCCGTACAGTATATTGACCTTCATGATTTTGGTCGGTGCTTTCGGCGTTGCGATCATGCTGGCAAATCTTGTAGTGGGTTCTGTGGGAAAAGAATACACTAAAGTTGAATTGGGTGAACTCGTTTTGATAGTCCTTGCCTCGCTTGCCTTTATAGGGTTAGGGCTATTTTCCGGTCATAGAAGAAAAACGGTGTTGGGTAGCAATAAAAAGGGTTGGGAGGTCTTGGTGGAATTAGTCCTTCTCATCAGTATAATTATCACGGTGCTCAGTATAATTTTATTCTTTATACAAGTCTTATCTGTGCCCGTGTTCTGGGTGACAATCATAGCTCTTTGGCTGAGCGCTTATGCCAGTAGCGATACGATAAGCAGGGAGATTTCAATGCAGGATCAGAGACCAAATAATTAGATCATGTGAAAATGAATTGCGGTATCCGGCAAAAATTCTCTTGCGGGTAGCGGATGCATCTTTGAGATTACTGAAATCGATCGTATAATTTTGGATAAGCAAGAAGGCTACCCATAAAGCTAAAACTCGTAAAAACGAGGATAGACAATACAAAACATCCTCCCAGGAACATGATATCTCTCACTGAAAAAGGAATTGATCTGGCTAAAAAAATAAAGGAAATTATGGATATTCTGAAAATATCAGAATAATTCCAGTCCTTCCATCAGCTCTATGGAGTTGGACTCAGCTATCTTGGAGATTACAAACTTCAGTTTTTCCTCCTGGAATGAGATTAGTTCTTCCATTGTCTTTGTTTCATCAATCGCTTTCCTGAACAATGCATAGTCAACGTCGAACTGATCTTTCCGCCCTGAGATGAATTCCTTCGTAAATGGATTGCGTTTCACCATTTTTCCTGATTGAAACCCCATAATATAGGGCGTTGTGCAAAATAATAAAAAAAATGAATTCAAACTGCGCATTTCAGGGAAAAAATAACTAACGTACAGTTGTAAAAATATTATAATTATGGTTAAGTGCCGGAAAGTCGTAGTTTCATGCTTTCCAGCCTGTCAGCAAGACTCTTATCCTTTCCCACTATAGCCTGCATGTCATCCATGTCCTCAAGGAACCTTTCAGCCTGGCCCACTGCCTTATCATACCTCTTTCCCTTGCCCACAGTCGTGATCTTCCTGAGGGTAACCTCGAGCATTGTTATTTTCCCCTCATATTCTGCCTTCAACTGGGCCAAGAGGGAATCTTTCTGGCTCTCAATCCTCCTGGCGATGTCAGAATTTGAAGCTGCACCACGGGAAACAAAACATATAACAAAACATATAACAAAACTTATGGGAATTTTTATATAAAAAATATGGAGGAATTTATGAAAAATTTTTTTTTAAAAAAATAACGCTATTTAATGCAATAAAAAGTTATTTTTGTTTAAAATAATTATTTTAATATATTAAAGAAATCTTTATATACCTTGACACAATATTAATACCATGAATTTCGAAAAAAAATTCGAAGCAGTGTTCATTATTTTAATAATATTAGTTATTGCGGATTCCATGCATTCTGTTCTGTTTTTCTATTTGTCAAACGCGGTCGATTCTGCATATAAGAATGGCTTCTCAAACGTAATTCCCTTTTTAATTGTCCTATTCATCGTTATTTTAATTAAGCCTATTGTTGAGGTTTTTGATTCATTACAGGAATAGAAATAAAAATATCTCTCCATCTATAAGAACTGAAAAGGGTGTGCTTGTTATAGGTACATTTTCTTCTTGACTCTTTTTTACTGGTAACTTAACGTTTGAAACGATCGACACTTGGTATTCTTTTTTATGAAGTGATTTTTGATCTGAGATAAGGAGATTGTATGTATCATTACATTCACCTGCAATAAAAGTATGATTATAGACACAAAATAGGATATCTGGTACTGCTCTTTGAATGGTGATTGATTAAATTTCTCTTTGAATTTAATTTATAATTCCCTGAATGATTTAAGTAGTTCAATTTTGAATTAGTATATGTCATCATTGATAGATCCACTAAAATGCGTTTCAAATTTAATTCGTTTAATGTCTAGAATGTTTGGGTAACCAATATTATATATACCATTAGCAAATTTATATTTCGGTTATAAGAATGACTGAAGAAAGGGCAGCAGTGTTAATAGATAACTATTATTTAAAAAAGGAAGTTTTAAATGAAGTGGAAAATGGGTTCAAATTAGATTATATGTCTTTTTGTGGCACGTTATGTAAGAATCATAACTCATCCCACTGGAAGACCTATGTGTACGATTGTGAGTTCAAGTCCAATGAGCTCTTATTGAGTTCTTTAGAGAAGTTGACTAACTTTACAATAAGGCGTGGTGAAAAGCAGAAGCAGGGGCTTCACTATGTACAAAAACAAGTTGACATTCAACTTGCAGTTGATATGATCACACTCACAAAAAACAATACAATACAAAACTTAATACTAGTTTCTGGTGATTCTGACTTCATACCCGCTGTTAGATATGTCCAAGATCAAGGTTCAAGAGTATACTTATGGACTGCTAAAAAAGACAAAAACGGAGACTTAGCACGAGCTTGTGATGGCGCATATGCGTTGAATGAAAAAGTCCTCGTTAGTTATTCAGGAAAGCATTCCACCAAATAGTTCAAATTATGCCTATTTTCCCTTATTTTTTATTGAAATTATTTGAATCAGAGATTTATCATCAGTAGATGAAAAATCAGGGAATTATTAGAAGAGAAAACAGAAAGGTTGATGAAAGACAGATGCAAAAACACACTTTACTTAGTTAATGCGAACAAACATAATGACAAGATGAGGAGTCACTTATATTGTGTAGGGGATATATTGCTGAACTCGACGAAACATTATCTTGATTGCAAATTGGAAAATGGTAAGGAAAATATCCTTCAGCAAGAGATAAATCCTTGTGATCCATTTGAAAAAGATATTGCAAATGGTTTCATACCCAGCCACGTTTTCTGAATATTAAAAGAAGTACTGAGGAAATAAGCAGCATGACAACTACCATACCATAAAACCCATAGATAGAAGATGAAGCAGGTTCGTAAAATCCTTTTGTGAAGTTCATTCCATAGAAACCTGTCAGGAATGTAAGGGGAAGGAAAATGGTGGCCACTAAGGTCAGCAACCTCAGTATATTATCGGTATACGCTGATCTAAGGGTGAAATACAAATCCCTGATATCACCTGCTCTAAGAGTATACGAATCTAGTGCCTCAATCATCTGGAATGTATGATCATAGATATCCCTGAAATCATGGGAAAGATCAGGTGACAGAAACTTTATTGCATCATTCTGTGCAAGGGACATCACATCCCTGTGCTGTGTCAAAGTGATTCTGAGATTTCCCATCTCCGATCTGGCCCGGGAAATGAAGGCCATTATATTTTTCAGGTCATTAAGCTCCTTGGACGTGATATTATCAAAGTCCAGCAGATCAACCCTGACCGAAACAAGCCAGTTCTCCATGTCAGAAAGTGCGCTGAAGAAAGAATCCACAGAAAAATCAAACACCTGGTGCATCACCAGTGAAGGGAAATTTTTCTCCTTCTTGACGGTCTTGGCACGGTTCCCAATGGAATCAATAGAATGCTGCACCACAGAAGAAGGATTCTGGTGGAGTGTCAGCATTCCCTTCTCCATCAGTATGAGGAATATCTCCTCTGTATCATAACTGAATTCATCTTTTCCCGTTTTAGTGACATTTTTCGATACCATGAAGGTATAGCCAGGATAATCCTCAATCTTCACCCTCTGTTTCCCTGCATTGATATCCTCCACTGTCAGGGGATCAATGGAGAATCTCTTCTCAATATAACTAAGAACATCAGGTGTGAAACCTTCCACATCCGCCCAGAACAGATCGTCTGGCCCGATCTGGTCCATTATTGAAATGTCTGTTCCTGAAGAGGCCCCAATCACCTTTCCGGACAATTTTGAAACTGTAATCTTCACTAAAATCATAAGACATAATTCTAAATATAATTTTTCAGGGAATCAGAAAATGTCCTTCATCTGTTTAATTGAAACTGAAAACAGGTTCAGGTGAATTTTATTAAGAATCAGAACATAAACAACAGATTGAACATGGTGAAGATACAGTTCCTGGAAACTGAATTCGAGCTTGACATGGAGGGACTTGAGGAATTTGAGGCCTTCAAAAAAAAGTTAAGGATACCTTACTCATCCATCAAAAACGTTGAAGACACAGCGGGAGATGTATTCGGCAAATTCAAGATCATGGGGACAAGGCTCACACAGAATAGCCATGATTATGGAAGCTTCACCACAGATGAGGGAGAGGGATTTTTCGCATACAAAACAAGGGAAAATGCCTTTGCCATCCATCTCACCAACCACCAATACGGTATCATCATTATTGAACTGGAAAACAGGGAACAGGTAATAAACGAATTGAGATCAAGAATGGCAAATATCTGATGATTTTCAAATATTCATTATTTCATAAAAACATCATGCTAAA
>JAJZXP010000261.1 GCA_021806345.1 Thermoplasmata archaeon
CCCCTTCTCGGATCTCACGTAAAGCATACCGTCCCTGATGTCTTCGATGTTTACCTTTACGAGCTCACCAACCCTCACTCCAGTGTAGGCAAAGAGCTCGATTATCAGCCTGTTACGGTACCATACCTCCCTGTTCTTGTGTACATCACAGAACTCAAGTATCTTCTAAATGATCCGGAGAGGGCACAAAGGGATCAGGAGGATGAACTCCTCTTCTCCCTCACCACCCTCCCCATGGCGACAAGAGTGTGTCCACCGTTTTGTACTCCCTTGTTCATAGAATATGGTCGCTCTTCGGATGTCCGCTTCCTTGAGATCCTGAGATTCCTGCGTACCTGTTTAATGGCTAGGGGAGTGTTCCTGGATGCACGATCCATGATTGCATTGATGCCGCAGCATGGGGCTACCCTGGTATCCCCTGTCCCTGTAGCAGGGCATCTCCGGGATAGAGAGATCCACCTGTGAATCATGCATTGAGGCACCGGTGATGACAAATTCTCGTACCATGGGCATATCAACACCATGAGATGAATGCTGTCTGTTGCCGAAGAAGTTCTTTCCAGCCTTCTGTGTGAATGTTCGGTCCCTAGATCTTCTTGTCATGGATTCTCTGCGCTCATCCTTCCTGATGCGTTTCTTCTCTTCCATGGCTGTCCTGGTCTGCCTTTTAGCCTCGTTTATGCCCACTGTTGATGTTGTCTCAGAGGTTTCAGGCATATCAGGTGCGGGAAGCTTCTTTCTTCTCATGCTTTCCTTGATCAGATATGATGAAGGAGGCATCCTAGATCACACCTTTCCAGATTACAATGCCCCTGGATTCGAGCTGCCTCCATAATTCTGACCAGATGTGTTTGACTATTCCAGTGCTGGACATGCGTTCCCGCAATGCCCACAGTGTAGGTGCAACCGGCATCTTATCTGGATAGTTGTGAATTGATATGCGGTCATACAGTTCCTTTCCGAGCTTCTCATCCACTATGCTGAATAAACCATGGATGAAGAGTGTCTTTATCATGACTATTTCATCGGAACTGGGACTTCCACCTTTTTTGGTGTTATTGTGGAACAGGCTCCTGATCATGGGCCTCATAGATTCCCAATCAATTGAACAGTATATCTCAGGGAGAAAATCTTTGCTTCTGATAGATTCATACATTTCCGGAAGGCTGAAATACTTGAATGTGGAAATCATTATATGCATGAAAAAGTCATGAATAAAGGTTTGTACAGAGATCTACAGACAGGAAAGCGGAGGGGTTAATAGAAAACGTCTATAATACATTATTTTACTGCGAATATTCTGAGTTAGTTTATCAATTGTATGATTTTCAAACTGGCTATGGAAAATTTATATTTATCCCTGTGCTAAAAGCGTAAAATGGAGGTTGTCTCATTATTTAGTGGTTGCGGCGGGACTGATTTAGGATTTGAGCAAGCTGGGCACCAAGTAATTTGGTCCAACGACAGCGACAAGAGAGCTTGCCAAACGTATGAAGCGAATTTCGGTTTCTCTCCAAATCATGGAGATATTAAGGAACAGAGAATGTTTCCCAAAGCTCAGATCTTAGTTGGTTGCTATCCCTGTCAAGGCTTTTCGTTGTATGGAAAACGGGATTTAGAGGATCCTAGAAATTATCTATATCTAGAGTTTATTCGTGCCCTTAGACAAGTAAAACCAAAGTATTTTGTGACCGAAAATGTGAAAGGGTTAATGTATGGTTACGGTGCAACAATATATGAGGCAATGATTAGAGGGTTTCGGAGCGCTGGATACATCACTTACAAGAAGTTAATAAACGCCAAAGACTATGGAGTCCCCCAAGACAGAGAGCGGGTGTTCATTGTAGGAGTAAGAGAAGAGATAACCGAAAAGTACGTATTCCCGGAACCAACACATGGTTTGGGGCTGTCCAAATATATCTCATTGAGAAAAGCGATTGGTGGAATGGCTAAACCTAAGGATGATGATGTTTATTGGGGCTCATTTTCCTCACACTACATGTCCAGAAACAGGAAAAGAAAGTGGAGGGATGTAAGTTATACTATTCAGGCAAGTGGAAGGCATGCCCCATTACATCCATCCGGCAATCCTATGATTTATGTTGGAAAAGATCACTGGATGTTTGGTGAAGGCGAAAATAGAAGACTTTCATTCAAAGAATGCGCAAGAATACAAACCTTTCCTAAGTCGTATAAATTCTCTGGAACGCTAGAAGAAAAATATAAACAAATCGGAAATGCGGTACCCCCTCTCTTAGCAAAAGCGTTTGCTGAAACTTTTCAGTAGAATGCATGCAGTGGAGTTAGCGACTCATGAATGCTGACCAAAAAAAGTTTAGCAAATTCAATGTTTTGACTATGCAGGAAACATTAGAAGAGCTAAATGGAATAAAAAGTGAACTTCTTGAAGTTCTTTCTGGAATGAAAGATAAGGAAACGAGTGGTGAATCTTCATACAACTTCAGGAACTCAAATATTCTTTTCAGGAAAGAAGGCAGAGTTAGAGTAGAATTTAATGATATTTCACCAAAACACTGGGATAATTTAAACAAAGACATAGGTATCAGGGAAGATGATGTTATCTGGTTTATCGAAGAAGGTTATGACAATCTAGACGAACCGAAGCAGATTAAGGGAATTGTGGTTTTTGCTCGAAGATCTGACTGTGTCGTTGAATTCAACACCAAAGGAAAGAGTGAAGAAGTAATCTTATCCGGTCAAGGTATTCTGAAAAAGGAGTTCAATAAAAAATCCATTCAAACTCAAATTTTAATGTTGGATAGGTTGATCGCACAGGTAAACTTAAAGAAAATTCCCCTTGGAGTGATACCTTATATATTCAGAATTTCTGAGCTTCCTTTTGTGGACTTGGGCTCACTTAAACCTTGGATTACTGAAACTTTCAAAAAAAAATACCCAGATCCTTCACAAGAAAAAGCTATAAAACAGTCCCTTCAAGGACCTGCAATTACAATCTTGAAGGGACCGCCAGGAACTGGTAAAACCTCCGTTATTGCAGAGATAGTACTTCAATCAATTTCAAACCAAAAGACGGTTTTAATAACATCTCAAACAAACTCCGCACTTGACAACATTGTTGGCAGAATTGTTGATTCCCAAGAGAGCATAAATTTGTTAAGAATAGCGAGCACCCCACAAATCATTGCCAACAGCAAGTTAAGAAAATTTTCTTCCGAGGAGTTAATTTCAGAAGTTAGGAACAATTCAGACGAATTTAAATATAACGATAAAAAGCTACGAGAAATAAGTGAGAATATTTATCGGGCAAAACTGCTAAGGAGATTGGATGAAGGCAGAATATCAAATGCTTTTATTAAGAAATGCAAAGAAGCTTTTGGTGACTTAGATTTCTCGGATCCGAAAGTAGTTTACAAACTGCAAGCTAATCATCGTTTAAACCATGCAGAAATATGGAAAGAGAAAGAAAGACTAGAAGAAAACAACAAGGCACTGGAAAGAAAATTCATAGAAACAGTTGTCAGATCCAAGCTTGCTTCACCCGGAGTAATAGCTGCCACATGTGTTGGTCTATACTCTAATAGAATGTCTAAGATATTAATGGAGCAAATTGATAAGAACTACCTAAAGATAGGAATAGTGACTTTAGAAGAGGCAAGTAAAGCTAGCCGTTCGGAAAGCCTTATTCCTTTAGCATTCTCAAGAAAGGCAGTTTTGGTGGGCGATGAAAGGCAACTTCCACCATACATTGAATGGGGCAGTAACACCAAGAGCTTGAAACCAGAAAGTTTATTTGACAATTTAATCCGCCTTCCTTGGTTGGACTCTGGAAAAACACTTCTGAATTCCAACTACAGGAGCCACAATGCCATTTCCGATTTCATCAGTAAAATATTTTATGAAAACTCACTAATTTCTAAGAGAACAAGCTCATTTAACTTGACAATACAGGAAGAAAATAATCTATCGGAACTACTTGGATCCCATTTGATTTTCATAAACCATGAGTTTCCCGAATCACTTGATTTCGGTAGGAACGGCGAGGCTATTAAGGGAGCTTATCAAAACAAGAAAGAGGTTGAGATCATTATCAACATTTTGAAGAAACTCGAAATATTGGGAATTGCAAAAGAAAAAGTTGCTTTTATCTCGCCATACCGTTCTCAAACGAGACTTATAAGAAAAGAGATAAGTTCGATAGGGCTGAACCCCTTAGACTATGAAGTAGATACCGTAGACTCTTTCCAGGGAAGGGAGAAACCAATAGTAATTGTAAGTCTCACCAGAAGCAATGATAATGGATACATTGGATTTGTCAAAGACTTAAGAAGGTTAAACGTAATGTTCTCTAGGGCTGAAGATTTTCTGATTGTGGTAGGTAACTCTAGTGTGTTTATGCATTTAAACGAAAAAGAAGATCGATTTGAAACTTTAATGGGTGAGAAAATTTCTCAGACTTTTAGAAGAATCATACAGGAATTTGAGAACAATGGCAAAATTATATCATATTTCGATACTATTTTTCCAAGCGTTACAAAATAATTTATGTACTGGAATTGCTTGATAAGACTCTAGCAAAACCCCAATCTCTAAGTTTGATTCCAATGATGGGCCGGTTAGGTTGGCACTACCTATGTAGCACTTGCTGTCGTCCACGCAGATGGCTTTCGCGTGTAAGTTAAATTCCCCCTTCTCAGCTTCGTTTGAACCGAAGATCCTTGCGGCTATATTCTCCGGAGCTCCGCTTTCCTTCAAATAATTTACCATACTTAAATATTTATTCGGAGGATAAATATTTCCATACTTATCATAAGATGACCTGCCAACTATTCTTATCTTAATTCCTTTCAATGAAGCCTGTACCAGAGCATTTGACATCTTTTGAGAACCCTTCTCCGTGTAATATGGGTTAATAATATCGATAGAACGCATAGCACCAGATAGTAGCATTATTAGTTGCGGATATAATTTAGAAATGCCCTCTATTTCTTCAAACCCTATTCCTCTCGGGAACGTTGCAAGTATTTTCACACATCTCTCCTGGTTATTGACTGACAGCGTTGGAGCGTATGCCAGGTATTCGTTCCGAATTCTAAACGTGTATTCACTCACAGGTCTGGAAATCTTAACTGGCTCCAAGATACCTTGTTCCATGAGTTCATATAAATATGATTCCGGAATCGCATAATGTATTCTCTGCCTTAGCTCACTGAGTATTCTAGCTCCTTTTACCTCTGTTCCCAAGTATAAACTAAGGATATCTGAGATCTTCCTGGCTTCTATAATCATTTATCCATCCTTGGTTATACTCCAAAATGGCATATACAACTTGTCGCCTTCTTTCCATCCAATTAGCATGTTTCGGTTAAGACTTTTATTAAAGAATTCGCAAGATGCTTCATGAAGGTACATACAATAATGGCATGCACCTCCTTGGTGTTGGCAGACTGGATCATAAATACAGCTATATGTGCGGGCAATCGCGTTATCAATCCAAGGTCTGATTTTGTTTGTGAATACATCTCGCAGAAATCCAATTGTTGATCCAGTGCTTTCATTAGAATAGATGAGAACTGCAGGAACCGCTGGGAAAATGCGCTCTCCTAGTGAACTAGTGTCAAGTCCAGCCTCAACGGCTAACTCTTTTATTAGTGAGTGGCTGATTGAGTGAATTAGGGTAAATATCATGGAGGTCGTTTGATCTGCATCCTCTGTGCCTTTGAATGAATTTATTTTTTTAATGTCCACGTTGTTGAAAAACCAACCCCTTAACTCGTTTTCCTGCATTTCTTTCTCTCCCATTTTCAATTTGCTTAATTTAAGCCACCTTGCAATCTTGTCCCTATCAAACTCAAGAACTAAGCCTTCGGTCTCAATTTGATTAACATATACTGGGGGAACACCAGATTCTGAATCAGCCGTGTCAGGAGGAAAGGCTCTTACCTTTAGATCGAATGAATCTTCTTTAGTTGTGCCCCGCGTATATCCATACGAAACAGTCATGATTGGTATATTTGAAGAATAGTACAACTTCCTCACAGCAATCTTATCTAGCCTTCTCCTGAAGTCTCCGTATTTGGAAACTGGCATATTGATGTACTCGTAATTGTCTAGGTCAAGAGTTATTCCGTCTGCCTTTGAAGTATATAAAAATTCATAAATACTATCAATCTTATCAAGCTCGTTTCGAAAGTCATCTTCGGTGCATAAACCAAACGTAGTCTTTATATCTGCCCGAATAGAATCCCCGACATTGTCCTTACTTTTCATAGATTCTACTTTGGTTCGCAACTGCACTTTATACGGCGAATCTGGCATATTTTCAATCAGTTTCTCGAGCTCTTCCATATCTTTATTGCTTGAGTCATATTTTTTTTTCTTTGATCTAACTTTTCCAGCGATCTCATTTAGAGTTCCATCATACCCCATATATTGAGCTAGGATTGCCTGTTCAAATTCTACCAATTCTACTTCATTTGTTGGCAAATCGTGAGGTGCATTTACAATTGAAAATATCCTAGGTCTAAATGCAGAAGGGTCCATGACAGGAGTTGCACTTATGACTTTCTCACCACCCAAATTTCCATAAAAAAATGATTGGTACCTTCCATTACATCCTTCACAATGCCAATAGTATGATTCCTGCCCTCTTCCAGCAGGCTTCACGAGCCTTTTTGGAGATGCTGGATGCAGTTTGCAGCTCGGTATGTAAATCTGTGCTAATTCTCCATTCCTTGCTACAAAAACCAGATCTTCCTGAATAAGCTCGCCACTTTTTACCTTTCCTTTTCTAATATCCTCCTCCATTTTAGCAAGACCTGTTTCTCCTGGTTCATAGGCAATGTGCGATTTTGTTCTTCTGTTATAAAAAACTAATGGGAACAGCTCAAGTACTATACTAGATGGCTCAAAGAATTGTATTGTATTGTTGTTTATCATTGAAAAGGCCGTGTCTTTGTTACTTCCGGCAAGTTCAAAGTTGATCCTCTTAGCAAGCCTGTTTTTACTATATATTGTTTGTGTTACCCTCGTGCTGCTCCAATTCTTGACTTTCATGATTCCTTCTCTAGGGTGGTCTATCAGTCCTCCCGGGAGTAAGTGGAACATGGCCTGAGACTTAGTCCTAGAGAAAGTTAAATCCTTAGACATTATTCAGTTTCACCTCGGCTAAAGTCAATATCCTGAACCACCCGCTCTGAGTGTGTATCTAAAAATAATTTAACAGGCTGGCTGATGCTCCGGAAATTAGTTAATGGTTGATAAGGCTTGAGCTTGAACCCTATAAGACCCATTCGGTCTTGTCTGTAATCTATTATGTGTGATATCATATTATCAACTTGCTGATCCAATAGGTCTGAAAAGCGACTTGGATCAGGTGATTTATTGACTCTGTATGATTCATTGAGAAAATTTAGAATCTCATCCTTAGTTATATCTTTCTTTTCGTAATGATCAGCGAACCAGAATGGTTTGATTACATCTTCCAAGCCTAGCTTTGAAGCCGCTATGTTATAAATATAGCTACAAAACAAACCTGGTAGGGTAATTTTAACAGCGTCTTCTGCCCACCTATTTATTGGAGTGCCTTCAATTACAAGTTCTATCAGTTCATGAAACTTTGAAAAATTTGTATAATAACTTTGGTCTCTTTCTCTCCAAGGATTGAACAATACGAAAACAATACCAGTTGATGTAGGCTTTCGGCCAACTCTACTCAGCGCTTGAATATATTCTGCATTATTACCTGGCATTCCCATGAAAATCATTGTATTCAACTGCCCTAAATCAATCCCATGAGAAACCAAACTAGTTGCAATCAAAGTACCAGTAAAGTTGTTCCCTTCAATTTGGCCCATAACATCTTTAACTTTGTCAAACGGTTCATCACCCGTTAATTTGTGCTTTCCAATCGAAGGATATTTTGCTTCTTCTAGATTTTTGTTAATTCGCGTAGTAACAGAACGATTTAGGGCATTTGCATCATCTTTTTTGTTATGGTAGGTTAAAACTACTCTATATAAATCTAACAAGGATGGCTTATTTGATAAAAGCGGGTACGTATCAATCAATGACTTGAATGTTTCTGTTAGGACCTTCTCTACAGCATTGATTAGCGTCCTAGAGTGTGGCATCAGACCAACAATTATTCTTTGAGGTTTGTCTTTGATTCTTTTCGTGAAAATTTCATAGTTGATCGGGAATTTGATTATATTTCTCTCGTAGATCTGCCCGATTTCATTTTCATAGTCTTTTGAGACCGTCGCGGAGGAACAAATTATCTTCAAATTCTTGTTACCGTCTGTGCTCTCTAAAACTAATTGATCTAGCCCAGTTTCATAATGCGAATCCAATGTACCAAATGATTCTTTTAACAGATGTATCTCGTCTTGTATAAGCAATGAAGGGCTCATGTCAAACTCATGGATTATTTTGTCAAGGTTGTTCCTATTACTACACGAATCTTCTATGCACTTATTTGTTGGTGCAAATCCGTGTAACTTGCACTTGTAATTTGCCTCGCCTAAAATATTCCTGAAATTTGGTTGGATCCCCATTGTCACCATCTTGTCGATGGTTGAAACTATAATGGTTGGAAGATATCGGTAGATTTCATTATCAGATATGTAAATGGGAAGTTCACCAACGCAACCTTCACTTTCACAGAAATGTACAAGCCTAATTCTCTCTCTATCTGCTTTTATATTTATTGTGTTATTTCCACAAAATGGGCAAGTTTGGATAATCTGCCATTTTTTCCCAGATTCCGGTGATGCTACTATCTGTGCTAAAACATCCCTTCCTTTGTAACTATCTATTAACTTATTTGGGGTGTTCCTGTCACCAACGTAATAGCCCACTGAGAAAGCATCAGAGTCACCGCCGATTTCTCTAGTTCTTACCCTTTCTGCACTAGCTAGTATATCTGCAACTCTTTGCAATTGCTGTGCAGATAGCATCCTTAATGGAAACTTGACAAAAACAGATACCCCTGCCTTCTTGCCCTGCAACCGGTCTAGAAAGGCCTGAAATACAGCCAAGCCCAAGAAAGCCTCAGTTTTTCCCCCACCAGTTGGAAAATAGAGTAAATCTACTGAATTCCTATAATCCCCAGTCAGAGTTTTATCTTGCACTAGGTCTTGTATTACTGATACAATGAATATAATTTGAAAAGGCCTCCAAGAAGTTAATTTCTTCCTTGATTCTAAAAATGATTTGTTCATAAGATTAAATGCCTCCATGACCACTTCATTCTTCGTGAGCAATGCAATCCCGTTTTTGAACCGATCTATCTCCTTATCGGATCGTTTCTTGTCGTCATTAAGTCGTCTAATAGCATCTGGAGTTAGGTCCGAGGTTAACTGTCGAGCGTAATAGTCTTCATTGAGGCGTTCAAGCTCGTGATATATGTCATCGAGTAATTCTTTCCAGTGATCACTCAATAATTCGACAATGTTTACATCATTTGATAAGGATTGTTCAACTGAGTCCCAGAGGTACCAAGGTGCGTGCTCTGTTTCATAGATACCATCCATTTGCGTTATGGCAGAATTTATTCCAGCAACTTTTATGAGCCTATCATCACGCTTGGAATATTCTGAACTAATTGAATTAAGTTCAAAGGGTATAGGGTCAAATCCTACAGGGATAAAGGACAACTTTGACTCAAAAATCGTGTTTTCCACAGATTTATCAATGGATTTTACGGCTGAATTTCTGAAAATTATTCTAACTATATATGTATCTAAGGAGAGTGAACAGGTGATATCTAACGAAAAATTCCATTGTGTAGACGGAGTGTTTCTTCTTTTATAATCCTGTATAGACATTTTATAATGGTCTACGTCTTGCAATATGCTTTTTGGAAACGTATTTGTTTTACGACCGTCCTCATAAACAAAATACATAGGATCTGACCAGCATTCTTTGGTCAGATCATTGCAGAATGTTGTAAACTCGAAAGACGTTTCTTTAACTTGGTCACCAATTATGTTTTGCAAATCAATGATCTTCTCAACATTAAAGTATTTTTTCTTAAATTTTAACGGGATTTTCACCCTCTTAGACTCGCTTTTTGAAATCTCATCCCTATTTAGTGCTTGTAGTTCATCATATTCCGGAAATACTCTGTAATAGTAAGCCCCAGATAGTTGAACTTTAATTTGTCCCTTTTTAATGTAATCATTGCTTACTTGAAACATCATTCCAGTTGCATATATAGAAGAGCCAGTTTTTCCTATTCTTGATTCCGAATTCTCAGGTAATTCGTTTAATGTTCCAATAAAATATTCATCTGACGGCTTCTTATTCAATATAGGAACTGAGTTTTTACCAGACAATCTATCGGCTACCAAATTTATTACCTCTTGTGCATAATTAACACTTTGTTGCATTATATCAGTCCTCCAAAAAGCTGGTCAATGAAACTATTTTCAGTTCTAGCCCTTTTCCAACATCGTATAGCAATAACTCCTCATCAGTTTCATGTTGCTCCCCAAACTCCTTAGCTAAGATTACCTTTTGGGATAGAGATATGAGCCTATTGGGTAATCCTCTTACCCACGAAACTGCGCGATGTAATTCCTCCAATGGTATTTTGCCGAAATATTTGGGGAAAAGACTTACTAACCTATCTAAATTTGCCGTGTCTTGAGGTCCTATTATTCCACCTTTATCCAAATCAATTGTCCAGTTTCTGATTGTCTCTGCTCCTTGTATCTTGCTTCCTTGAGCTGACAAAATCTTGACCATTTCTTCTGTTGTAATCTTTTGATCTTCCATTAACTTTTTTAGTTGACCTTTCCACGTTTCAACCAATATGAAGTTCCGCAACGTTTTAGGGTCCCAATTTTTCAGCTCGTCTCTTATTGCAGAATACATATTGGATACAATAGAGTCCCTAAATGATATAACTTGGTCACCTGCCATGAGATAGATTGCTCTTTTGGTTTCGACTGTTCCGTTTGTTAAAAGTACTTTTATTGTTGAATTTTCAGTAACATACGTTACTTTTCCATCCGAAAACGTGACTTTAATTGCCCTACTTTGTGCATATTTCGTGGAATCTTGATTTGATTGAACTTTATAGCTTTCGAAATTATTGTTAACGTTAATTACCGGCATTAATGGGGTTTTACCATTTCTCAATAATGTTTCCTCATCGTGAGGTCGTCTTTTACTAATGAAGATTCTATCTGGGGGGAGATTATTTTCAATCCGTTCGATAACCTTCTGTCTTTCTTTATGATTAAAGTATTTTTTAGAGAATTCATAAGATCCTTCAAGGTCCATGGCAATAGTGATACTTTCTCCCGGATAATGGAGTAACACAGAACTTATTGACTCAATCCCAAGAAATGCTTTTAAAATTGCACTGTGAGGGTAATCTGAAACTATAACAACCCTGTGACACATTATTCCTTGACTCAGCGAAAAAGGGTCTGTAAAAAAAATCTTTTCATTGAACAATTTTTGTTCATCTAAAAATTGATTTGTTTGCCTTATTGACTCATAAAATCCTTTAATCTGAGCTTTACTTGAAAATAATACGAGTAGCGATTCTTTCATTCCAATTGCCGTATTTATTTCATTTAAAAGTTGAGAGAATTTAGGAGGATTCGATTCTGAGAACTCACTTATTATTTGCTTGACATTTGAAATGCACAAATACATGGAGGATTTCCCTAGTCCATCATACGATTCCACCAAGCGTTCCACCCTACTAAGGATCGTTTCCACGGAAATATCGTAGCCTTGCTCTGTGAAATATTTCTCACTCAGGTATATTTTGCAGGGAGAAGATTCAAGCTTTTTAAGTAAAATTCTCAGCAAATACATAGTGTATTCAGCTTCTTTATTTTGCGTATCAGCAGTGATCTGCTTTAGAATGCTTCGAAAATTGTCAAATCTGTGTTGAATTTGCCCAGGAATGCTGACACTTTTAGTTTTTAGCGTTTTCACCACATCGTGAGAATTCAGGGCGGATGAAAAGAAATTTGCTAAATTGTTTGATGACCCAATTTCACTTTTTTCGAAACCCAATATGTAAAATCCTTGTTCAGAGAGCCACTCTGCCCTTTGGTTTAATAAGGAGTTTTCAAGCAATATTATTGTTGGAATCGAATTATCCCTACTCCAAGAAATTATCTCTTCAATGTCTTTGTTAGACAACTTTGAACAACAGATAACGGAAGCAAAAATATGTTTAGCAGTGAGCCAAGAAGGTTTACTTTTTCTGATTGAAAACAAAAGCTTAGGAAAGCTCAATGTTGTGGACTTAAGATATGTAGCAATCACTTTCCCAATTGGTATTTCACGTTTGAATTTATTAATTAACTCATTGCTGTCTTCTATTAGCTCAGAAACCTCTGAGTCTCCTGAAAATAATATTACTTTATCTCTCCTCCCATGTTTTTTCATCAGGAGGTCAACGATCTCGCAACCTAAGATAAAACTGATTTTCTGAGTATCTATCGGGAGTATACAGTATATTGATATCGGATTTTTCTCAGTAGAATTATAAATTGTCTGAATCATCTCATATAAGTCTTCAATTACTTCGGAGGTATGGTCTTTAAATTGACTGACTAATTCTTCCTTAAATCTCCAATTATTTAAATCATCGCGATTAGTGTTAATGATGAATCATGCCCCAGTCATTAGAAGCAAATTAGTACAATATAAATTTATGTGTATTGTCAGTGTCCCTAACATAAAGAAAATTCTCAATCGTGAACCTTGACATGTGCCTGTTCCCATACTTGTGATGTCTCTGTTCAACACTTCGTCATACTTTTCTACCTATCAATACGGTGCTCTGCAGACAAATAGGAAATATTCGCCTGTCATGCTTATTCTTCAATATGCTATCTCGATTTACGTAGTAGCTACGCTCTGATATTCGATCATATATCCTCCTGATACCACTAAATTCGATGTAATAAGAAAAGCATCCATTGGAGACGGTTATGAGGGGAAAATAACCTATTTCATCCTTTTTATGATTACTTGTCCATTCTCTTCGTAAAATCCCAAAATATCACCATCTTTGAGTTCAAGCCTTTCACGAATTATCTTGGGAATTGTAATTCTAGTTGAAATTCCTTTATCTGACACATGTGCAACATCAAGCAATTTTGGCATAGAACGTTATTTCTCTAGTACCTAAAATTTATTCACTGTTTAAACCTGTAATACGGCAACTGTTCAAATCCCTAGATAGATTTCAATGCCTACCCTGCCAAAATTTAATATTCCACAGGCACTAAAGGCTCAGAAAATGGGAAAACACACATTTACATTTGTTGATCTGTTTGCGGGCATAGGAGGTTTCAGAATCGCACTGGAGGAGCTCGGAGGCAGATGTGTTTTCTCATCAGAGTGGAATAAATTCTCCAGAATAACATACAAGGCCAACTTCGGTGAGGAGCCGGAGGGTGATATAACTAAAACTGACGCAGCTGAAATCCCTGATCACGATATACTCGCTGCGGGATTCCCCTGCCAGCCTTTTTCAATCGCCGGGGTTTCAAAAAAGAACAGCCTCGGTATGCCGCACGGCTTTCTGGACAAACTCCAAGGGAACCTTTTCTTTGAAATAGCAAGGATCCTTAAGGAAAAAAAGCCTAAGGCGTTCATACTGGAGAATGTAAAGAATCTTGAGCGCCATGACAGG
>JAJZXP010000165.1 GCA_021806345.1 Thermoplasmata archaeon
TGAGATAGTGATTCAAGAAGAAAATCTGATTAAGTATTTTGAAAGACTTTTGAATTCAAGAATAACGCAAACAGATTCAGTTGTTTATTTGCCCACTGAACTTCTGAGGAGTATTGTAAGCAAAATTTCTGATGTTCGAAGAAAATTGTGTTCTACGAAATTACAACCTGAATTCACGAGATATTACAATAACCTGAAGATGGTTGAAACTAGAGTAAAGGAGCTTAAAGATGAGTTCAACGAAACAATGGGAACTCTGAACGTGGGAAATATAATAATGGAAGAAGTCCCCGGTATTATCGCATCGAAAATTGACATTTTCCTAGATGAAAAATCAACTGAGAGTGTTTTGTTTAGGTTGAAGAATATGAAGGAAAGCAAGAGGGATATGAGATAAAGGAGGACAAAGATGAGGAATATAATTAACCGGATCAGGAAAGACGAGAAATCAGCGGAGGAGTTGTTTGAATTGGTGGAAACTTTAAAGGGGTGAAAATACGGAAAAGAAGGAAATTGGGTTAGAATTCGAGCGGACAACGAAGAACATTTACAGATTCCAAGAAATATATGCAAACAGAGAAAAGGTTCGGCAATGAAAGTTTGGAAACTTGCACGAAATTTCTTTCGGGTGAGTAATGAGTGGATGCACAATGAATAGTCAAGGAAAGAATGTTTCGAAGTCCGAAAGAATGGTACGCCCGGACAATGCTAAAAAAACTGGTAAAAGTACAAAGAATTTTGAATCCACCATAAAAGGTGGAGTAATTGTCATATCTATCGGACAAGATTTGAAGGGCGAATCTGGTCAACATACTAGACTCACTTGGAAAATGTTAAGAAAAGCCCTTGAATCTTTTGATGAAAATAAAACATTGCGTATAATTCCGCATTCTATTAAAATAGAGAAAAACGGTGAAAATACGGAAGCAATTGATTCATTTGTGGCTCCGTATAGATCATACAATGGCGATTATGAGCCCAACGAATACTACCTATCAAATTGTAAAGATGATGAGGGTATACTAACGAAAATGGATCCTTTCAATGATATTCTGTATAGACTAATGCATAGAAAGTACATGCAACTTACCGACAAAGGTCGTCGGGGTTATGTCCATATACTTTTAGACACCTTATATGCAAATCTTTACCTAAGGCTTAAGGAAGGAGAATCACCCGGGGGGAAACAAGTTATAAATTTACAGGAAAAGTGGCGTGGTTTAAGGCCTGAAAAAAAAGAAGTGATAGAAGAAGCTGAGGATCAGAGATGGATAAAATCTAGTTTTAAAATCTCAATATTTTTGCATGTGGATGTCCAGATTAATAAACCTGTTCCAGTTATTCCACCCAAAGCAGTAGTTGAAAGATTTGGAAATTTATCCATACTTGTGGAACCGTCAGACAATTCCCCAGAATGTCCAATCGCCTTCCTATCTAGGAAACCCGGTTTTCTTTACATTAGAGTGACTGACGACAAAGAGATGAAATCTCATATTGTATGGGAAAGCGACCAAAATCCGTCCACTTTGAAGTGTGATGACGTTTGGGAAAACGCAAAAAAAGATATCAGATACCTTAATGTCAAAAACCCAAAAGAGTCGGATGAAAGTTACGTTCTTCTTTCCCTTTACGACTTCCTGGTGCTCTATGGATGGTTCAGAGTTGTCAAGAGAACCCGTAAAAAGGTTAAATCGATTATAAATAAAGGGTCTCTGGACTTTAAGAGATATTTGACCGCGATGCATGAAATGCGCAAATACCTTTCTACTAGCGCATCTGTGGTTCGAACTACAGAGAAAGATGCCAACGCCTATTATTTCGATGATGCAACAAAGATGCCCTTAGAATTTCAAAGAACGTTGGAAGATCTGTTGGACATAACTTTTTACGATGGGAGAATTTCTCAATACAACACGAGAGAATATTATATGATGTTCAGGAAAGAGGTGAAATGTAGTATTGAAGGCGACTATGTCTGTGGAAACCGGATAATAAGCTTTGTTTCCACTGAAAAAAAGGAGTCAAAATTTTACGAAAAAGGGGTAGTGGTCCTCAACGAGGATGGAATTAGATGGTATATCTCGTGGTTGATAATGATTGGTGATTTTGTAACAACATTATGTGAAAGCTTCGATATACATAATCGTGAATTCATAGAATTAGAAAGACAAAAACTGGGTTTTAGGATTGGACATTTACTTCGTAAGACTAAAAATCTCGTAAGAGAATATGATCATTATTATAATGTGAGGAATATAACCGATTTGGAAATGGCAGACCTTTATGATATTATGAAGGAAAGCCTTAACATCAATAGGGATAGGAATTTCATAGATAAGAGATTGGAAATGCTTCACAGTAGTGATTTGACTGCAAATAACAGATCTTTACAGGCAATGATAGCTATCTTCGCAGGAATTACTCTTCTTGTATTTTTCTTCCAAAGTACCGGTTTTTATCTGGTATCAAATTCAATTGTTGCATTTTTATTTACGGGATTAGTTCTAGTAGTAATTTTGATAGTTTATGCCAAGTTTGGTTTTATTAGAAGATTCAGAGATTAAGGAGATTTTGAAAGGGGATGTATATGACGGAGATTAGAGAGGAAAAATGTAGGAATTGTAGGCATGAAGTTATGCTAAGGTAGAAGGGACAGTTCACCACAAGAGAAATGGTATTGATGGTGAGGGAAACAGTGGTGATTCTCACAGCATGGAGTGCACTGTTGAAGGTTGTACTTGCAAGAACCCGGAATTGGAGAGAGATGAAAAGAACGACAATTGAGGTTATCCCGGGTGCAAGAAGGCTCATAATTGCGCTCCGCGATTTGGGATACGACTTTGTCAAGGCAGCAACTGACGTTATTGATAATTCCATAGAGGTAGGAGTCACTTCTGTGAAAATCAGGATGGAATTCAATGGCGACCACTCGTGGTTTCAGGTTGCGGATAATGGAAGGGGATGTCGGAAAGAGGACCGAGAAATAAATAGAATCGTACAACAAACTGATAGCAACATTTGATGGTCGGGTTTTGGTATCGACCAGACGGTTTGGAGAGTTAGGGGTTGGTAGCATAACCGAGCTTGAAACACCGGAACGACTAGAAAAAACAGTAAGAGACGTCTCTGATATAGAAAAAGTGGCGCAATAAAATGGATAGAAAAGAGATAGAGTTTGAATTCGAGAGGATAATGAAGAACACTTACATAAATTTAAATGAATATCACAAATAATTGTTGGTGTTAGAGAAAGAGGAATTACCATTCACTGAACTATCATGCAGGAGGGTTAATTACGCTATCTCAGAAAAATATTATGCTGGATTCGATCTTCTTTTAGGTCAAACCGATTCTCTGGAATCACTTAGGAGTGTTCCTGATAAATCCCTCAAGCTGATTGTAACCTCTCCACCATACAATATAGGGAAAGTGTATGAAGAACGTGTGAAACTTGAAGAATATCTCGATTATCAATCTAAAGTAGCGAAAGAATGCGTAAGAATTCTCTAGGATTGTGGAAGCATTCCATGAGAATTTAGGAAATTGGTGTGAGAATAGTAACATGGGAAGTAATCCCAAAAATAGAAGGGAAAAATCAGCTGGAAATATACGATACTTAAATATTTATTCAATGCAGCAATTTTTCCAAGCAAAAGATAAATATATAATGCAGTTCATCCGTGATCATTATGGATTCCTATTTTTCAAATGATTACGAAGGCGTGTTTAAAACTGCCACAGGCAATGAACCCTATCCTTATCAAACTAAATTCGCAAATAGTAAGAATTTCTACCAATGGATCAATGTTCCTAGTGGACTTGGAAAAACTGCAAATATAATAATTGGATGGATTTGGAAGAGAATTTATCAGGAAGATAGTCACTTGAATGAAACGCCAAGAAGGTTAGTTTATGTTCTACCTATGAGAGTAATAGTGGAACAAACACGAGATAACGCAATTTTATGGTTAAATAAATTAAATCTTTTGTCTGGTAAACTGGAATTAGACAAAGAAAACCCATTAAAAGTGATTAGTTATGAACCAGATTTTACCCAGAAGGAAAAGATTTCTGTTGTTACATTAATGGGTGGTGAGGAAAATGTTCCATGGGATATATTCCCAGAAAATAATATGATAATAGTAGGAACACAGGATATGCTTCTTTCAAGAGCACTGAATAGAGGATATGGAATAAGCAGGTATAGATGGCCTATGCAGTTTGGATTATTGAATAATGACACTCTGTGGGTGTTAGACGAAATCCAACTAATGGGTTCAGGATTAACCACAAGCATTCAACTAGATTCCCATAGAAATTATTTTGGAATGATTAAGGAAGCCCAATCAATATGGATGAGCGCAACTTTAAACAAGCAATGGTTTTATACTGCCGACTTTAAAGGGACTATAGTCGATGAAGAAATATTAACACTGTCCAAGGATGACAAGGAAAATACAAAAATAAATAAAATAATAAATTCAACTAAAAGAGTGACATCTTCAAAGAATAATGCATCAGAAAGTTATGAACTTGCAATAGAAATAATTGAAAATCACAAGACAGACTCTAGAACCATTGTAATAGTCAACACTGTGGAAAGGGCCAAAACGTTATTTCAAAACGTTCAGAAACTATTATCCAGACGAAGTAAGACAGAACAGATAAAGGTACCTGATATTTTGCTTTTGCACTCCCAATTTAGGCCAATGGATAAAGAGAAAATCATTCAAAAATTAGTAAATGATAGAGAAAGCAAAGACAGTATAATGATAACAACTCAGGTAATAGAAGCAGGAGTTGATATATCATGCAGAACTTTGTTCACAGAAATTGCTCCAATGCAATCACTTGTACAGAGATTTGGAAGATGTAACCGATCTGGAGAATATGATCAATCAGATATTTTCTGGGTTGATCCGATCGATAAGAAAGGTAAAACTATGTCAGCTCCATATGAAACAATAGAAATAGAGAAATCCAGAAAATTTCTTAAGGAGATCGATGGAAAACAGTTCTCATTATCAAGTATTAACGGTTGGGACTTTGAAATCAGAAACGATGGAACGCTTAGAAGAAAAGATATTTTAGAACTATTTGACACATCACCTGATCTAACAGATTATGATATAGATATCTCAAGATTTGTAAGAAATTCCGACGAAAGACATGTTTCAGGTTTCTGGCGTGATTTAGATCGGGAAAATTTAAAAAAGGAGAATTTACCGGAAAGGGGTGAACTTTGCCCTGTACCACTAAATGAGATAAATGAACTATTGAAAAATTCTAATGATGAAAGATTGTATAAATGGGACTGGATAAATGGAGGATGGAACATGCTTATGAAGGGAGAAAGGCTATATCACGGGCAGATAGTGATGCTAGACTCAAAAAAAGGGCATTATTCTGAGGTGATTGGCTGGTCTCTAAAGGAGAAAAATGAGGTTCTGATTGTAGCAAAAAATCAAAATACGGGAAACATAATAGAAACTTGTAGTTTTAATGACGACAATCCATCACAATTTCCATGGAAGTCAATTTATGAGCATACGGAAGAAGTAGTCAATAAATGTCGTGATATAATAAAGGTTATAGGCATTCCTCAAAACTCGAAAAACTTTGAGGATGCTCTTCTAAAGGGAGCCCTATGGCATGATGCAGGTAAGGCGCATCCGGCATTTCAATCAAAAATTAATAAATTTGAAGGGGTTCCAAAAGAGATTGAAGAGAACCAGATAGCAAAAGCTCCCAATGATAAATGGATAAACCATCCAGAAGGTGGAAGAAAGCACTTCCGTCATGAGCTAGCCTCAGCACTAATAGCGATTCAAAATGGAGTTGAGCCTCTTGCGATTTTTCTTGCGCTATCTCATCACGGAAAAATTAGGACATCTATCAGGTCTATGCCAGGAGAAGAAGTACCTAACGATGAGAAAATAAGATTTGCAAAGGGTGTATGGGATGGAGATAGTATAGAAAAAGTAAATCTCCCCAATTTTATAACAGGTAAAGTTAGTTTAAATCTGGATTTAATGGAACTGGGCTCAAAATCTACGAACAAGAGCTGGGTACAGACCGTTTTTAATATGGTTAAAGATGAGGAAATAGGCATTTTTAGGTTGGCTTATTTGGAATCTTTACTGAGAGCTGCTGATCAAAGAGCAAGTGGTGGTTTATAATGGAACATAAGTTATATGGCTGTCAGACAGAGCCCCTCAGTTCCTACCTAAAAGCTTTGGGCATACTAAAAATAATTTCTGATCAGAAAGATGAAAACTTAATGTGCAGATGGGAGAATAATTACTTGGTAATAAAAACTGAGTGTGACCAAAATGAATTAATTAGATTTTTTTCTGAAGAATATAGCCCATCTCCAATACTATCTCCTTGGAACGGTGGCAGTGGTTTTTATCCCAATGATTCTGAAGTAAAAGAAAACATTAAAAAAATTTCAGATCTCAGAGATAAGAGATTTTGCGACTTCATTTCAACTTACAATCAGATTAGTGAAACACTTGAAAAATCATTTCCTGAGATATTTGGTTCACCCCCAACTTTAAGGGATTTAATTGAAAAGTTTACTGAGAAAAAGAAAAATACGGAAATAGAGAAGTTAAAGAAACTTAAAGGTAGAATAATTAAAAAATTAGACAATCCAGACAAAATAGACGAAGAGAGTATTGAAACTTTAAGTGCGGTTGGAAATTCTAAGCTAAAGTCAGAAATTAAAAAGCTTGGAATATTGAATAATGATTTTTATCAGGCAATGAGGGATGAATACAAAGGTAAAATTGTGACAAAGTTAAGAGATACAATAAATGATAGGTATCTAGAGTGGATCGATGCATCCATACTCATCAATGCAGAGGGGAAACCTGTTTTCCCTCCATTGTCTGGTAGTGGTGGAAACGAAGGTAGGTTGGATTACTCAAGTCTGTTTATTGCTTCGCTAACAAAAATATTTGTAAACAAGAATAATTCTAGCACTGAATTACTGAGAAATTCACTGTTCGGAGACTTAACTGATAAATTACTGGAATCTCGCGTTGGCAAATTTGATCCAGGAAAAGCTGGAGGCTTCAATCAGGGTAATGAAATAGAAACAGACACCGTTAAAATAAATCCATGGGATCTTATTCTTATGTTGGAAGGCATTCTTATCTGGAGCAATTCCATAGGAAGGAGAAATGCCATTAGAGAAACAAAAATTGTTACACCATTCACCGTTTCATACTCTCCTTATGGATATGAGTCTTCAAACGTTTCAGATTTCAAGAAATCAATGGAAATATGGGTACCAATATGGAATAACTACGCCTATGCAGACGAACTTAAGTCGCTATTCAGGGAAGGAAGAGTAGCCTTAAAGGGAAAAGTGGTGAGAAAAGGACTGGACTTCATTCAAGCTATAAATTCATTAGGCGTGGATAGGGGCATAACTGGATTCTTGAGATATTGTTTTCTTGTTAGAAGGGGCCGGTCTTATATAGCTTTGCCCTCCGGTCTTCATAGAGTTAAATATAGTAAATATGTAAATCTAATTGAAGATCTGGACTTCGTATATCTGACATTTGAACAAAATCTGAAAGTAATTCAGGGGGCGGGGAAAAACTTGCCAAAAGTATATGAATCCATAAAAAGAAATCTATATGAATCTACGTATGATCTTTTAAATAATGGAAATCCTCTAAATGCTGTACGATTGCTAAGGGCCATTGGAAGGGCAGAAATGTCTTTTTCCAGAATTAGGGGAAAATATGAAAATAAGGGAGGGCAGAAAATCAGGCCACTGTTTGGATTAAGCACCAACTGGATAAATAAATCTAATGATAAAAGTTGCGAGTTTAGGATAGCTCTTTCCCTGTCATCAATAGGGAAAACCGAAAAGGTTGGTTCATTTCGGTCAAATATTGAAGGGACAAGTCTTCAAGATGACAGAAAATGGGATAACGACATAGGTCAGTTTTCGTGGACAGGCGCTAATCTTACCGAAAAATTGATAAATACATTAATAAAAAGACTTACTCTGGCTCAATCAAACAAAACTTCTACTCTCCCATTGTTTTCTAAGATTAAATTAAGTCTTAATGATGTGATGAAATTTGTAAATGGTGAAATAGATGAAAGATACATTGAAGAGCTTTTGTTTGCATTTTCATTAATAAGATGGGGCGATAACAAGTCACCACAAAATTTAAGGGAGATGAATGATTATATTTCAACAAACTCATCCTTTGCTTATCCAATCGATAGACTCTGGGCGCTGGTAAGGTTGTATTTTTCACCTGAGCAATTTTCTCAAAACTCAAAGGTTAGTTTTAATCCCGATAGGAATTTGATAAAACTTCTCTTATCCGGCAAATCTAAAGAAACATTTAGATTGGTAAATGTCCAGATGATGAAACAAAACGTATTCCCTATAAAGATAGATAATGACAAGCCCATGGACAAAAGGTATGTGGCATCTCTATTATTTCCATTAAGAGAAAAAGATTTTAAGGAGTTAAAGAGTATGGTTATAAAGAAAGTTGAGGTCAATGATAAATAAAAAATTCGATTATAAAATACTGATTGAAGGGCCAAGGCTGTTAATGGATGTTAAGCTCAAACCAACACAGGGTGATAGATTTCAGCCAACAGGGTTTCCAGAAATAGGTGCGGCCGAGTTTCAAAGACCAGACGGAACAAGGATGGTTCTAGTCGAAAGCGCCCAATCCATGGCCAATAGGCTCGAATCAACTATAATTGGTGCAGACGGATACAATGTAATAGAAAGTCTGAAGGGAATTTCATACATAGTATCTGAACTGTCAACTGATGGAGACTTGAAATTTACATCATCTCTCATTGAGGCACATAGAATGAACTCGCCTTACATAATATCAGATAAAAACTTCAGGGAAGAATTAAAGAAGGAAGGCTCGTATTTCAAAGGTCAGCCTATGAACTGGAAAAAGGTGGCAAAGGCAGTCTTTAAATATGATGTTAATTCCTTAATTCACGGAATTTTTATGGCAAATCTTGAAGATGGCAGGTTAAAACTACCAAGAATTCTAAGCTCTTTTATAGAAGCTGAAAATATAAAGGAGGTTTCCACGGGTGGGGTTAAAAATAATCCAATAGACCCAACAGGAAAACTGAGGACAAAAGAAATTAAAAAAGATGTGTACGGGAACGTCCCCTATCACAGGACTGAATATACCGCAGAGAGTATTGATGCGTATTTCAATATAGATACGTCTCTTCTGAAAAGTTATGAGCTTGGAGAGGATGAGACAAAGCTGGTCTTCTTTCTCTGTATGCTGAAGATAAGAAAATTTCTCGACAGTTCTCTCAGACTTAGGACTGCTTGCGATCTGAGGGTCGATAGCAGTATTGTAATTAATATAGAAAAAGATGAATATGTAGAATTTCCCAAGGAAAAGGAAATAATAGAAATCCTGAGTGACCTCATCAAAAAATGTGAACATAGTTTCAGCACGCCTCCTGTTACAAAGCTGCAGGTCGAGGCAAAATGGACTGCAAAGGGGGACAAGCCAAATAATGGCGAGGAGCATATGGATACAGAAAATGAAGATGATACATTAGATGACGAATAAATGATGTTTTATGATAGCCTTCAAAATAACACTATTATCGGGTAGATACCATTCTACCCCTTGGGGAAGAAATGTCAATGAGGGCATCCCAGAATTCCCTCCATCGCCATATAGAATAGCAAGGGCAATCATTGATTCATGGCTTAGAAAGCGCCCATCCTGGGACATTAGTACCCTGGAAACGATAATTGAAAAATTATCTGAAAACCTTCCAGTATTCAGTACACCTAGGTTCAGTGAAGGAGTAATACTCAGTTTTATGAGTCAAAATTTAAAAGATAGCACTCAAAAGCAGCTTATATATGATGGCTTTATAAGCACCAATCCTGAGGATCCAATATATGTTATCTGGAAGGACGTAGAATTTACAGAGACAGAAGTGCAAAAATTGGAAGAGATATTATCACTAATAAATTACCTAGGCAGAAGTGATTCATGGGTAAAAATTGAAACTCTAAAAGATTTGAAAGAATTTGGAGGCAGAATAAATGTTGAGCCTTTACAAGATTTAAATTATTTTGATGACAACAAGGAAAAAGTCAAGGTTGCAGTTCCAATTGCAAAAAAAGATTATAAATATATGGAAAAAGCTGAGTGGTTTGATGCGCTAATGCTTACAACTTCTGATACAATCTATAGGGGAATAAGTTCACCATATGCATTGAAATTTACATATTATTTAATTGAAAAGCCAGAAATAAAAGAAGACAAAAGCAATAAGTCATTGGCTGGAAGACTTAAAGTTAAAAATTTCCTTTATTCAATAGATTCAAAGGTTCCACCTATGGCAACCGATTCATTGATCATAGCAGAAAGAATACATAAGAAAATTAATGGCATTTATGGAAAAATGTCTAACAAAGCTAGATCAGTAAATTTAAGTGGAATAAATCCGGATGGTTCTATTTCAAAGGGTCATAGACATATTTTTATCCTTCCGCTTGACTTGAATAATAATGGAAGAATAAGTCATATATTAATAAGAAACAAAGAATATTTCACACAGACTGAACTGCTCGCGCTCGATCACACAAGATCCATCTGGCAATCAAATGGAAGGCCAGATATTAAACTCATTCCAGAAGAGTGGGGCGAAGATCACGAAATAAGTGTCATACAGAAATCCAAAAGATTCAAAAGTGTCACTCCTGTAGTATTAACAAGGCATTATAGAAAAGGAAGGGGAGATTATTATGGGTGGTTAGGCAATGAACTGATCCACGAACTTGCGAATCACGGATTGCCAAAACCAATATCATTTAAGCTTCTAGATAAATCATCAAAAAATGGACATAGTTATTATTGGCTGGATTTCAAAAGGAACAGAAAAGATGATCCAGTAAATTTGGGATACGGGTTTGAAGTTGTTTTTGAAGATTATCTACTTGGTCCTTTCTCCATAGGATATGGGGCACACTTTGGACTTGGTACATTCATGCCAGTTAAGGAGGTAAAGGAGGATGGTAGTAAGCAATGATATTGGAAATAAAGATTATATACCCCTAAGAATGATAAATGAATTTGTCTATTGCCCAAGATTATTCTATCTAGAATATGTAAACGGATATTTCAAAGATTCTTCAGACACAGTTGAGGGAAGTATAAAACATGAAAGAGTGGATAAGGAAAAGGGAATTTTACCTCCATCAGATGATTTAAATATAGAAAGTGTGGCTATACATGCCACATCAGTTACATTATCCTCAGAACTGGAAGGTATTATCGCTAAAATTGATCTGGTCGAAGGAGATGGAAAAGAAGTCAATCCAGTAGAATATAAAAAAGGTAGACCTAGCGAAAGCGCTGATAAAATATGGGATGGAGATAAGTTACAACTGACTGTGCAGGCAATGATACTTAGAGAAAATGGTTACCAGTGTGGAGAAGCTACGGTTTATTATGCATCAACTAACCAAAAAATAGTTCTTAAGATAAATGAAAATACGATCGACTGGGCAAAAAATATTATCAAGAATGCTAGAGACTTAGCATTTACAAAGATCATCCCTCCACCATTAATAGATAGTCCGAAGTGTATTAGGTGTTCTTTAGTTTCCATATGTCTGCCAGACGAAACAATTTCTCTTAAAATAGAGAAAAACGAGGAAAAAGAAAATGAAGTAAGGAGGTTATTTCCTGCTAGAACAGATTACTATCCACTCTACATAGGTGAGCAGGGGGCATACGTATCTAAGAAGGGAGAGGAGTTAGTAGCAAAGAAGGATGATAGAATAATTGGAAACTACAGACTCCTAGAAATTTCAAGTGTATCCATATTTGGCAATATTCAAATTTCAACACAGGCAATTAAAGAATTGTGTAGTAGAAATATCCCTATATGTTATTTCTCAACAGGTGGTTGGTTTACAGGAATCACTAATGGTTTTTCAAACAAAAACATAGAACTGAGGATTAATCAGTTTGAAATAGCATCACAACCTGATAAATCATTGGAAATAGCAAAAAGATTCATTGTTGGAAAAATAAAGAATTCAAGAACAATGCTAAGAAGAAATGCAGATGGCATAGAGTTAAGCACACTTAATAATTTAATTGAGTTAGTTAAAAAGGCAACAAATAGTAGGGATTTAAATGAATTGATGGGCATAGAAGGTCTTGCAGCTAGAATATACTTCAGCAACTTCAGTAAAATGTTAAAAAAGACTGACAATAAACCAGATTTTAATTTCATTGATAGGAATAGAAGACCACCAAAGGATCCAATCAATGCAATTCTTTCATATCTCTATGCATTGCTGGCAAAAGATATGACTATTACTGCAACAGAGGTAGGTTTCGACCCATATCTGGGGTTTTTACACAAACCTAAATACGGGAAACCTGCGCTTGCTTTGGATTTAATGGAGGAGTTCAGACCAATAATTTGCGATTCAGTGGCCATATCTGTTTTAAACAACAACGAAATAGATGCTGGTGATTTTATAAAGAGAGGGAACGCGGTAGCATTTAATCCGAATGGGAAGAAGAAAATTATAGGGGCGTACGAAAGAAGACTTGATGACCTAATTATTCATCCGCTATTCAAATATTCGATCAGTTATAGGAGAATTTTTGAGGTTCAGACTCGATTGCTAAGCAGGTTTATTAGTGGAGAAATAAAGCAGTATCCAATATTTACAACGAGGTAAAAATGCGAAAGAAATACGTAGTTTCCTATGATATTACAGATCCTAAAAGATTAAATCAGGTCTACAAAAAAATGAGGGGATATGGAGATACGTTGCAGTATTCTGTCTTCATATGTGACCTATCTCTCAAAGAAAAGATCATCATGGTTTCTGAACTCTCTCATATAATAAACCATTCACAGGATAGTATTTTGATCTTCGAGTTGGGAAACTCAAATGCTCAATTTCAGAAAAAAATAACGTCAATAGGAAAAGTGAAAAAGATTGATGATAGGGGGGCAATGATTATATAAAATCAGCAATTAACATCTTTGCATTTCGGTTTTGGTAAAAAACACCGTCTTTGGCGGGAGATGGAGAATGGATCTCACCTGGATCGTTAATATCACCGCCAATTAGCGAGAGCTTAGTCATTATCAATACTAAATGCACCTCTCAATATCAGAAATTAACATTATTTTGTGAGTTCTATATGAGAAGGAAATCACTCTATCTTAGATATTTTACTGTAATTTTGCAAACTCCTCGCAGAAATAAATTTAACATTAAGAATAGATGGCAATTTATCCTTCAAGGCAATCTTTTTAAAAGCAATACCTATATGTATGGGTTTCCATGGTTGAAAAATCATGGCCCTATTGAAGCATGTATATCTCATTTCCGAAGACTGCGATGACTGGTGTTTCCATGGTTGAAAAATCATGGCCCTATTGAAGCTATTGAAAAGAAGCTGGG
>JAJZXP010000471.1 GCA_021806345.1 Thermoplasmata archaeon
GCATTGCTTTATGAATCTGTCGACAACTCTCCCATAAAAGTCATCGCCCCTCATTCTCGGGCCATAAGTGTTAAAAAACCTTATTATGGTGGAATTTAAACCAAACTGCTTATGGTAGGCCATTACCAGGGCTTCACCATACCTTTTTCCCTCATCATACGGGGAACGGCTCCCGGTGGAACTTACCTTTCCAATATATCCTTCAGGTGTCGGGACCACGTCCGGTGTGCCATATACCTCGGAAGTTGATGCAAAGATATATTTTGAATTGCTTTCCAGGGCAATTTTAATTAGATTGTGATTGCCTTCACCATTGGCAAGTGCAACTTCCACGGGATAAGTTTCCCATTCTACCCTGCTTGCTCTGCTAGCTAGGTTGATAATGAGGCCGAATTTGTCATCCGTCCGATAATCTGAGATATCTGCCTTAACGAATTTCACTTTGTCAATGACATTATCAAGATTTGATAAGAGGCCGCTGGAAAGGTTATCAACGATGGTAAGCTGATGCCCCTGTTCTATGAGTCCTTCCGCAAGGTGCGAACCAAGAAAGCCAGCTCCACCTGCAAGTAGAATATTCAATTAGATCCTCCCAAAACCATGGTATTCGAATCCAAGTTTTTCTGCATGATCCCTGTTAATGATGGCCCTGGTGTCTATAATCAAGGGATCTTGGTTCATAAGCGATATGGCTTTTTCAAGGTTCATGTCCTTATATTCAGAATGATCTGTCATCAGTAACAGAATATCTGTATTTCTCATAGCATCATATTTGTCCTTTATTATCTCCTTTGATGCATCTAGTACCAGAGGATCAGTAAAATGAATTTCATATCCTTGGCGTTTCAGGTATTCTGCCACTTCGTAACACGTTGTAAATCTGGTATCATTAGTGTCTCCCTTGAAGGCCACTCCCAAAATAGCAGTTTTTCGCCTATCTCCTGAAAATTGTCTAACAATATCGGCAACATGTCGGGCGATCCCATAATTAACTGACTTTGCGGCTTCTACCATTTTCAGTGTGAGGTCGTTCCTTTTCATAAATGATTGAATGATGAATGGATCTTTATTTAAGCAGGAACCGCCCACGCCGGGACCCGGCTTGAGTAAACCCGAGTTTCTTGGATAATCTTCTTTGGCTGCATTTATGAGCTCTATCACATCTACTCCCACTTTTTCCGACATCAGAGCAATCTCATTCGTAAGCCCGAGGAAGACAAATCTTGAGTAATTATCAACCATTTTCACCATTTCGGCAGTTGTGGGCGATGATACGGGTACCAATTTTCCTCCAAGTTCTGATAAAATGGAGGTTGCAATTAAAAAACTCCTTTGATCTGTTGCACCGATGATCTTTGGCAGATTCTTGAAGTCCCTGATGGCTTGGCCTTCTATCATCCTTTCAGGTGAGAATACTAGACCTACATCTTCCGGGACCTTGAATCCAAAGCTCTCCACCAGAGATTTTACCCGGCCCATTGTTGTGCCCGGTGGAACTGTTGATTTGAGCATAATCACGTCTTTAGATTGAAGCGATCCCCTTAGAAGTGTGATTGCAGAATCGAGTTGCGAAAAATCTATGGCTTCTGTTTCAATATTATAAGGTGTTCCTACGGTAATGATCTTCACACCGTAGTTTCTCAAATCCTTTATGTCAGCCGTTAAAGACAATTTTTTGTTCAGCAGTGCTTCTGAAAGCAATTCAGGGAGTCCGGGTTCACTGACTGTTTCAGCCCCATTTTTTATTGCTTCAATTTTTTGGAAGTCATTGTCGAAACCAATTACATCAAACGCGTTGCAGAGAAGTGTTGCTAAGGGTAATCCCACATATCCTAAACCTACAACTGAAATTCTCAATTTGCCCGCTTCTGGATTCACGGTGGCACAACCCCCTGGTTATTGATGAGGAATTCCTCAGTTTTGAGGTAAGAATCCATGGTCCCCACATCCCACCAATACTTTATCTTATTAACTGCCCCATACAGTTTTCCTTCCTTTGCAAGTCTCGGGAATAGTTCATTTTCAAGTTTGAATTTTCTTGGAACAAGATAATCGCTACGGTTTTCGATTAGTTTCTTATCGAAAACATAGAATCCGGTATTTACCAAAACTTCTCCGGATAAGCTAGAAGGTTTCTTCTCATCAAAACTGGAAATTCTACCGTCATTATCTAACTTAATCTGTCCAAACCTCTTTGCACTTTCCTTATCAGCTAAGGAAAATACGCTCAAGGTTACGGTTGCATTGTGTTGTTTGTGCGTCTCCCATATTTCTGAATAATCAATATCTGTAACAATATCCCCATTCATGACCAGCGCATCATCTGAAATGCCAATCTGCTCCAGTGATAATGACAGATCTCCACCTGTTTCCCAACCAAGTGCCCTTATAACCTCAACATTTGAAAGTTCTACGCTGTCAACATATCTTTCAATGGTCTCTAAATGCTGGGAAGCTATGATATAATGTTTGGTAACTGGAAGTTTTTCCATATTTTTGAAAAGGTAACTCAGGACGGGTTTTCCCCTAACCGGAAGAAGTACTTTGGGGATGTAGTTGGACAAGGGCCTCATACGTGTGCCCGAGCCAGCGGCTAAAATAATAGATATCATTGCACTCCTACCCCAATAAGAAGCCTCTGAAAATAAAGGTATAAAACCATTAATTGGGAATTATTCCGGAATCTTAAAATTTACCGCGAAGTAGAATCATATTGGAATTCACCTTGTCATCTTTTATTCTGCACGTTATAATTATTTTCCCACTTTAAAATGAAAAGATTTTTCTAAATTCTCAGTGAAAACAAAAAATGGCTAATACAAGTAATGTTTTTCTCAAGTGAAATTGAATAATCATGCATCCCAACTGATGGGGGGGAGATACGGCTTTGAAGATCCTATTACATAGTATACAGAAAAACCACTATATTTACGAGGGATTAAGGGATAATAATTCAGTCAGTGGACTAGTTAGCTATCTTCCGCAAGTCATACGGAAAGGATACGGGGACCTTGCCGACACTTATGATTCGAATACACTCCTCGATGCATTGGACGATTTTGATCTCATCGTCTTCAGTGCCAGGTCATTTTATGATCCTAACTTCCAAAAAATATTGAACCACAAAAGCTCCTCTTTAAAGGTTTTTTTTGATGTTGAAGATGATTTTCTTGTCAGGAATATCCATAAAGACAACAACATTTCGTACTATTTCAAAAGAGAATTATTCACTAACCTGCCGACCTTTTACACCCTAAAATGGTATTTAAGACACCTTTACGGGTCCCAGATACTCCCTCCGATTCATCGCAAAATTGGAATTCCCAAAAATCTGTTGCAATCTTTGCCATATAAAATTGCATCGGCCAATAAAATAGATAAAAAACTCCGACCTTTCCCACTCACAATTCAACCGGTTCAGAAATTTGTGAAAAGTCCAGATGATGAGAGGAAAAATGACATATTCTTCTGCCTCAGCCTTAAAACAATTGGAGAAAGGCACCAGTACTTTTCTTACATTACACATTGGCTAGAAGAAGAAAAGGGGAGTCTCACCGGTATTGTTTCAGATGGAGGATTAACCAAGGAAACCTACCTAACTGGACTTTCCAGATCTAAGGCAGGAATTTCAGTTAGAGGCATGGGCATGGATACTGATCGATATTGGGAAACTGCGTGCTATGGAGCCATATTATTTTCCCAAAGGGTACCTATACTGATTGAGGATAATTTTGTTGACGGCGAATCAGCCATTTTCATAAATAATCCAGATGATTTGAGAAACAAGTTTAGAAAGCTGGTGGTTCAGAGTGATGAATGGAAAGAAATTGCTAAGAAGGGACAGAAATTATTCATGGATAAACATGTTCCGGTAAAAAGGATCCAGCACTCAATACTGGATGTCATCAAAATCTAAATTGGATTTTATGTGAATAATCAACTAGAATCCATTAGTTTTTTCCAAAGGCAACTTAACTTTTTCGCGTATTACTTTTGAAATAAAAGTTCAATCAAGCTCTGTGCCACGCTGCGATAGTTTAAATTCATAAGCAATTTGTTTCTCATTAATTCCAGATCGTCCGTCTGACTGCCTTGGATCCAGTTCTGGATGTGGCCAACAGATTCGCCTATATTATTCAGATTAGCTATCAGGTGGGTTTTTCCTGTAATTTCCTGAAAAGGTTGAAGATATGTCAAAACAGGCGTATAACTTATAAGATTCTCTACAGGCACCATTTCGAAGTTTCCATTATATTGTGGGGCTAATGTAAATACTGCTTCTGAGTACAGCCTAAATAAGTCCTTTCGGGAAATACCGTTGTGAAACTCTATCTTTCCGTTAATACGTTCTTCAAGATTGCGTGACATGGCTTCATTTCCAAAACTATGAAGCTCAAAGTCCGCTAATCTCCTGTTCAACAGGTTTAAAATCTGTGCTGTTTCCTCAAGCCTGGTATCGTAAATTCCACTGAGGTAAAGGACGATCTTATTGCGAGAGTTAAATTTAATTGAAGTTGGGAATTCCTCCTCAAGAATAGGATTGTAGACAATACCCTGGCACGGAATGTTATGTATCCTAGTTAACAGGAGTGCCGTCCAAAGGCTTTGTGCAATAGTCTTGTGGCCTTTAAGGCAGGCTATATATTCCCCGAGAAACCTTTCCTGGAAATATGAAGGAAAAAATCCTCTGTACAACTTCCTGATTGTTTTCTTTAATCTTGGAATATAAGGCCATTCCACATATTGCTTGAAGTATAGGCTAGCTCCATTGAAATAATGAACCCACATGAATACATTATCATTTCTGACTTTTCCCAATTCTGTGGTGAATTTGTATTCATCCAGGCCAACGAATTTTCCATCCTGCTTTAGAAGTCCCGGCAGTTCATCATACTTCACTAATTCAGTTTTTATGCCATATCCATCCGGGATATTGCTCGTGCCGTCAGCACTTAATTCTACAATTCTTACTTCGTACCCAAATTCATTGAGGCCTTTTGTCAAATATTTAAAATTATAATGGATGTTGTTAAACCTGTTATTTTGCTTTGGCATAAGAAGAGTGATATCTTTGGAAGAATTCATTCCCATTTAATTGAAATGTGGAGAGATTATTAAAAATATTACACAGAAATCAACAGCTGGATCTTGAGATTCAACCATTGATGGCGTGATCAAGGAATTCCGTACTTTCCTGCAAATTTTCCGAAGTCAGATGTTTTTCAATTGACATAACAGTTAAATCATCAAGGTCCCACCATGAAAGTTTCTTCAGTTTTTGGATTATATTTGGTGGAAAACGGTATTTAAGGAGTTTTGCAGGACTGCCCACGTAAACCCCAAAATCCTCCAGGTCTTTTGTAACTATTGATCCGGCCCCTATTACACAGCCATTTCCAATTTTTATATCCCCAATTATAGTAACGTCATCTCCAATCCATACGTCACTTCCGATTGATATTTTGTATGTCTTTTTCCCTCTTGAACTTTCAAATGGAAATGTAGTCAGGGAATTAAGTGAATGTCCCGATGAGCCAATAAATTTCAAATTCTGCCCTATTGACGTATAATTGCCTATGTGTATGAGGGTTTCCAGGGATACGTGATGACAGTCTATCATATTTGCACAATAAGATCTACGCCCAATATTAGTTACATTCAACTCACCCGGTGCCTTTGAAAAATAGATTGGATTGCCCCAAGTCTGATGAAATGCTTTTTTCCACATGGATAACATAATACGGTTGTAGAGGCCTGGCAAATATGTATTTATAAGATTGAGGGCGAATTTTTTTGATTTCCGCCGTGATCGTTTTATGCCTCTTTCGAACTTATCAATGTTCGAATTGTCAATAACGGGAAAAGGTTGAGATTTGATAGTTTGTAAGTCCAATGCTCCTCTTAATTTGAAAGTTGAGCATATATTAAGCAGTTATTAGCTTGTATTTATGTATGTGAAAGTGAAGAAGCGGTTATGTCGAGAAACTTAAGTTAACCGCAAAAAATATGCCTTATTTTACAGTTATGTACTTGAATAAAAAATGGTGAATATTTTATTTACAGCCAGCAATAGTCTGAGAAGCTATGGTGGGGGGGAAAAATGGGCGATTAAGGTTATGAATTCGCTCGTGGAACGCGGCCACGTAGTTACGGCTAAATACCTTTCATATTTGCCAGGAGGGATTGAACGGCTGCCCGAGAAAGATTTGACTCCAAAGCTTAAATTCAGCTATTATGAATATCCGTTTAAAAGGGGGAAATTTTCTCCCTTACATATGGCTCAAAAAATGGAATATTCAGGTTATGATGTCATTTATACATACACCACCTTTTACCTTTTTCTAAAACAATTGCTTTCCTGGTCAGAAAACTCAGGTGCTAAGAGAGTATTTGGACTTCACAACCCGGTTATTTCTAGGGGAACTAATCTGAATTTCCTAGAAAGAAAAACAGTTAAGTTGATCCCCCGGTTCGAAACTATTCACCTGCTTGATGAATCTCAAATATCCTTATTTTCAGACTATAAGGAAAAAATCAGGGTACTTTCAAATTCCTATATAGGTGAACTCCCAACAATAAAGAACCTGAATAAGGTAGGGCCCTTCACAATCTTGTTTATTGGACGCCATGAAACAGAGAAGGGTTTTGACATGTTGAAGGAAGTTGCAAGTAAAATTCCAGACAGAATGAATCTTGTCATTCTAGGAAGCGGATCAAGATCTGGAGAACTAAAAGAGATTGAAAGACCCAATGTTATCATAGAAGGTTTTGTTTCAGAAGAAAGGATGAATGAACTTATGAGAAATTCCCAGGTTCTCTTCTTCCCTTCTATTTCAGAGGCTTCATCTGCAGTACCTATGGAAGCATTGGCTTTTGGATTGCCAGTTATTTATCGGAATATACCATCAAATAGAATTTTGAAAAGCGCTACGGGCTGCAAAATTGCTGAAACGCCTGAAAAGGTTCTGGAATCTATGCTCGAACTTGAAAGAGTATTTGCAGAGAGCCCAGACAACTATTTAGAGATGAAAATTCGCCTTCAAACATTATCGAAGATGAATGGAGACTATGTTGAGAATTTTCTTAGTAAAGTCTTGCTGGCTTAGGGCAAAAGAAGATGAATTCTTCACCTCAAAGGTTCTAAAAAGAGATTCTGATTGAAACCATTTAAAACAGAGAAATGATCTTTTTTCGCCAATTTATACCCAAGTCCTTTCAGCACACCTACTGCACCTTTGTGAAGACTTCTTGAATGAACCTCGATTATAATTCTGGGCATATTCTCTTCTATGGTTCTTAAACCCCCCTTTAGAACTTTTAACTCAAATCCTTCAACATCTATTTTCAATATATCACAACTAATTCTATAACTGTCAAGAGTATTGAATTGGAATAATTGAGAAAGTGCCCCATTATCATTGGTGGATAACATTTCACCATTGTAATGCAATAATTTAGATTCTTTGTGGTCAGAAAGACCAACTGGGTATAATGTTACATTATTGATGTTATTGACTTCAATAAGCTCCTTAATTGCTCTTAGATTGCTTTCTAACGGCTCAAACGCATACACTTCCTTTGCCCCATATACTTTTGAACACAAAACAGAATAATCACCATATTGGGCCCCTACATCTATTACTGTAGAACTTCTGTCGGGAATGAATCCCTCTTCTTCATACATTAATTCGCCGTATATCTCTCCATAACCACTTACAGGCAAATGTTCTGGTAATTTTATGCCTAGTCTCTTCGCCCCTATGTTTCCTCTTTCCTGCCATTCACTGAACATTTGCTTTCTAGTTTGTTTTCTAATCTGCTTAATAAGGAATTCTGGAACAGTAAAGCCTTGCTGTCTGGAGTACCTAAATTGCCTAATCTTATGGTAAAGAAGCGCCCTGTTGGGCCCAACCAAAGTTGGTGACTGGATAAAGTCGTATTTATCTGGAAATGTGGCATGGATCACTGTATCATCTAAATCATCGTCGACCTCAATTTCCAAATTGGAAACATCAACCATTAAAATTTGATAATTTCGTGAGATTTAAGTTTTTTCAAAGTAAATTTTGCGAAATCAAAGTTGAATATCCGGATTAAATAAAAAAAACTCTTTCGAGTTAAGACAAACTGAAAACTAATAAATGCTAAAATAACATTGAATTAAACTAACTCTACAAAACATTATTAATTTTGTTCACTGATTCCTAAGTAAGAAAAGTTGGTCAATTCCACATTAAACTTAATGGAGAAATCAGTTCGAAATGGATAATTTGGTGATACTTGGATCAGGGAGGGAAAACAGCAGCCTGGATTCATATTCATATGAGTTCAGTGAGGCCAGCGGTTTCTATCGAATTATGCTGTTATTGGACAGGAATCAGTTAAATTCTAATTATCGAGGAAATCCTGCCGTTTACAAGGGGAAGTTTCCCAAATATGCTGGAGCTGGCTGGGCGTACAATATAAAGTTTGGGAGACATATATTCAAGGACCTGGAAAAACTGGTTGGAAATTCTGTAATTCACTACACTACATTTGGGCTCCCCATTTTAAGTTCCAACCCCCGGGATATAGTCACAATCCACGATTTATTTTTCCTTAATGAAAACGATGAGTCGTACAGGAAAAATTTTAACGTATCTAAGAAGTTTGTTGAAAGATTCAAAAAATTCAACAATATCGTAGCCCCATCATATTATGTTAAGAAAGAACTTGAAAATTTTGGATTCAATGGGGACATCTCAGTGATTTATATTCCTGTTCCTGATGAAATTCAACATTTGAAAGATAAGGCGGGATTAAGAAAAAAATTAAATCTTCCAGAAAATAAAAAGCTTGTTTTATCCGTATCGAGCAACCTTAAAAGAAAGAACTTACCGGTAATAGAGAAAACAATGGAGTTATTGGGGAATGACTTTAGATTAGTGAGAGTAGGCCCCCCAATCAGGGACAGCATTAATTTTAATTCCCTTAGCAGCGAAGAGCTCTCAGAGGTCTATAACGCATGCGATGTTTTGTTATTTCCCACTTTAATGGAGGGATTTGGAAAGCCCGTGATTGAAGCATTCAAAGCCGGAACTCCCGTGGTTGCATCGAATATCGAAGTCATGGAGGAAGTGGCAGGAGATGCAGCTTTACTGGTTAATCCAGATGCCCGTAGTTGTGCAAGAGGAATAAAGGATGTTCTGGACGATTACGAATTTTTTATTAAGAAAGGATTTGAAAGAGCAGAATTCTACTCAAAAGAGAAATTCAGAAATAATGTCAGGCAGTATTACAGTACTGTATTAAAAAAATGAACGTGTTTTATGATTCAGTTAAAAACTATCGGATAGATCCTAGATTAGACTCACTTTTCTGATACCCTGAAGGTCAACTTGCGTTCTTCGTACTGAACAAGTAAAAAAACTTCAGGGAAATTGGTCCCGCTACAAACTTGAAAAAACCAAAGGCAATCCAAATCATATAATAACTTACAAATACATAGTTCAGAGTGGGTATATATTGAATGACTGACTGGTAGTCATGTTTTCGACCTGCATCTGGCATCAAAATTTGGCTCATGAAATAATTGTGCATTAAGTATGCATTCACAAAGGGCTCCAACTCACGGCGCCTAATCATATTCTTTGAAAGATTGACAATTTCCGCAGAGCGCTTATAAAACAATACTTTTGACTCGATGTATTTGTCAAAAGCAATTTTGTAATTTGTGGTGCTTGTATGAATTCTGTATTTTGTTAACCTGTCAGGTATTAACAACATCAAACCTTCAAAATTGAGTGCACATAGGAAAAGGAATGGGTCCACGCTTTGATAAACTTGGTCGATCAAATTCAAATTTCGCTTCAGCACTTCAATCTTGAATGCCATGCAACTGGAATACCAGTTTGCCCTATAACGGAAAAATTTTGAAATATTAGCCCTGTTCACTTTGTTTGTGTCAAGAACAATGTCTTGTTTTGGAGTAGCTTCCCGTAGACCCTTAAGATATTTTCCGTCTTCTCCAATTCTGTGGATAGAATTGTGGATGAAAGAGATCTGTTCATTTGCTCTAAACTTATCAACAACCATCTTTATTTTATTTTCTTCGAATTCATCATCATCATCCATCAAGAAGATGTAATCCCCAGTCGCAGCGGTAATACCCGCAGATAATTTCTTACCATGTGCCTTTTCATCCACTACAAAGCTCTTGTCAGCATTCTCAGAGAGAAAGGCGTCGATTTCCTCATCGCTGAACCCTTTAACAACAATAATTTCTATGTTTTCTCGACCGATAGATTGTCGTGATAGAGAATTTACTGCTCTTATAATATAATCTGTCCGCTTATATGTATATACAATAACAGTTGCAATCATTGAATTCTATTCCGTCGTCTTATGATAAATTGCATAATGAAAACAGCATTTATTCTTTTGGTATTATTGGTTAGCAATGATATCATTAATTGTAAATAAAGAAATTTTCAGCTTCTCAAACTTAATAAAACAAACAGGCAATACCTATGAGAATATGATAACTCTTGATGAGTATATTGAACAAGGACTTCGAGCGAGAAAATCTGTGGATTTGGAAAAAATTCAGAAATTTTCCATACTTCTGCACGATAGACTTTCGAGTGGTGGTAAATTAATTGCCTTCGGGAATGGCGGATCTGCAGCCGATGCTCAGCATTTTGTCGGTGAGCTGGATGGCCATTTTACGGTTGAAAGGGCAGCTCTGCCCGCTGTTGCTATCTCCACAAACACATCTTCATTGACAGCAATAGGGAATGACTATTCTTATGAAGATATCTTTTCGAGGCCCGTATCTGCGCTGGCTACAGAAAGGGACATAGTTGTTGGCATAAGCACATCTGGAAATTCAGCCAATGTTGTCAAGGCAATGCAGGCTGCAAAAGGAAAAGGTGCTTATACAGTCGCGCTTACTGGCAAAAGCGGAGGAAAGCTCAGGAATATCGTTGATGACTTGTTTGCAGTCGAATCAGACTTTACTCCCATAATACAGGAAGTGCACATCTCTATAATCCATATGATCTGCCTTGAACTGGACCGGGTGATGGTCGCACCGTCAAAGTAGGTTATCCTTTGGTCCTTGTACCATTCCAATCATATTGATAGATCAAAAGTGCTCAATTATAAATTCTCATTTTTGCTGATTACGTCATAGCAATAGCTCGAGTGGAACTTCTGGCAACATAAGCTCGCGAACTGCAAGGCAACTTGAGGAAATGGTCTCGTATATTGGTTCAAGCAGAAAATATAAGGCGTTATTTCTCGTAGTGAATTCAGGCGGCAGGGATGCAAATTTCTCAGAAATGTTAATGGGAGACACCATTAGGTTTAAAGGTAAGACCCCAATATTTTCAATGATACGTGGAACAGGCAATTCGTGGACATACTGGATCGCAAGCGCATCAACAAAAATCTACGCCATGAAACCTCCATTCTCGGTTCGATGTGTGTGATAGGAATAGAACCAAACGTAAACCAGCTGATGAATAAATTAGGAATTAAAAGTAAAGTTCTCAAAGTATGTGGATACAAGGGCATGTTAAATCCATTCACTGAAAGCAGTGCTGCTGCGAAAGATAAGTATCTGGCAATCCTGGAACATTCCTATACTGTGTTCAAGAATAAAATAAATAAGAATCGCCAACTTTCCGCAGAAGTTGCTGAAAAGGTTTAAACTGGAGAAATATTTCAGCCGCACAGGCCCTTGAACTTGGCCTCATTGATAAAATAACCACCAAAGATGATGCGAAAAATGATTTGGTGAAGTTGTAAGACCTCAAAAAGAAAATAAGAGAAGTCACCCCAAGGAAGTCATTCATGGAAAGGCTTGTATCATCTAGTATGGCCTACTCCTTTCTATTCAAACTGTTCAAACCATTGGAAAAATTGCCCTAATTAAAAGTGTAGAGTCAACAATAGAGCATCGAATGTCCCTTTTACCCATACATGGATTCACCTGGAGCCTTATCACTTTTTGAGTAGGTTTTCTTGTACTGGCTCATAAGTTCCTTGAGCTGATTATGGAAGTCCTTCACGCTTTCTTCAAGAATTGCAGTGTCTATCTTAAACCCAAAAGCATCATTGACATTTTCGATAAGGGCAAGTACTGAACCAGGATCTGCAATATTTGCAGAGGCAGGCGTAAGGAAAGTGATCGCAGGGATCTTATGCGCCAGAGCCTCATTCATCAAAGCTCCGCCCATTCCAGTGATAAGGGCTGAATGAGCAGGCTCAAGTCCTTTGCTTGTAAATGTTTTCAACAAGTCTTCGTTCGCTATGCAGTATACTTTGTGCTCGCTTACTATCTGCTGAACGGGAGATCCTTCTAGAATAATCAAGTTTTTCGGTTTAGATTCCGAAAACCATGATGTAAGGGCTCCCGATATCTCATAAAGCCCCTCGTCATCGATTGGAACTTCGCAGATCGCAACCATCAGATTTCCTGACTTGTTTGAATATATCCTGAATGGAGTCCTGAGCTTTTTTCCAATAAACACTGCAATCGGAGGTATATGTGGTGATTTCACATGTGCGACCTGATGCATCTGAAACCTTTCAATAATGTAGCTTGCAGCAATAAATCCGGTAAGGGTGCTACCAACAAAACCCCCTATGATTACTGGATTATGAAACTCCACATGATCGATATCTACAACCTTTGTTTCGAAAATTTCCATTTGTATCAAAGACAATCAATATCCAGAGAACTATAAGCATTGTCCTTAATTACAAAGAACAATTTCCACTGTTCATTAAAAGAAAATTTTAACACTGAAATTTTAGGTCATTGTTCTTTCTTCTCGGACTATTTACGCTGAATGTCGGAAATATAATCATTCAATCATTATTGTTGTTGTATCTTTTTGAACTGTGATTGCTGAATAAAATGTTTTTTAAAAGGATAGCATTCCTTAGTATTCGATGAAAATAGAAAATTCTGATAAACTGACACTGACTGAAACAGCTTACAAATACATATTTGATGGAATTTTAAATGGAAAATACCGGGCTGGACAATCAATCAGCCCGGACAATATCGTCAAAAGCCTCAACATGAGCAAGACGCCCGTAAGGGAAGCATTAGTTCAACTGGAAGTTGAAGGTCTGGTCGCAAGAAACGGCCGTTTCTATAACATCATATTCCTCGAGGAAAACGAAGTTTTGGAATTATATGAAATAAGGGGTATACTTGAATCAGAAGCAACCTACCTTGCCACAAAAAAACTAACTCCTGAGGTGATAAGCGAACTGAAAAATACCCTCGAAATGTTCAAACGGGTGAATCAGGATAGCGATCCTGATCCCATTAAACTTGCAGATTTGAACGGCAAATTCCATTCTATAATAGCAAAGGCGAGTGGGAACCGGTATATTGCGGAATATACCATAC
>JAJZXP010000295.1 GCA_021806345.1 Thermoplasmata archaeon
TCAACAGGTGTAAAATATGCGGTCAGCCAACATCCCGTGAGATATGCACCACCTGCTCGGTGTCGTGATGTCATGACAGGTTACCCATTGTTTCCTGCAATAAATGAGAAATCTTTTTTATGCTTGCTACGATTGTAGCGAACCAGAATCGGGCATTGTATAATGTTCTGAAGGGGCCGTAGCTTAGCATGGTTTGAGCACCCGGCTGATAACCGGGAGGTCACCGGTTCAAATCCGGTCGGCCCCACTCAGTTCTAATCCTTCCTTCCTGCACTTCTAAAACTTCTATTTTTCCTTTCATATGGCTATTGCCTCCTCATATTCGAAAAAATCATGTTGCTGAACTCCTGTGTATAAATCATATATTTCACCCTGTACGTCTGAACTCAACATATGCGTGTACCTCTGAGTGCTCTTTATGGAACCATGACCAAGATGGATCTGTACCTTTCTCATGTCCACGCCCATTTTAAGCAATCTTGTAGCACAGTAGTGCCTCATGGCATGCGGATGCAGTTGTGCCACTCCAGCAGCAATACCTGCTTCTTTGACCAGTTTTCTGATCACTGCGGGCTTTAATCTTCCGTATTCCCCGGTCCAAAGTGCCTTTGTATCTGTGTTTTCCCTGAATTCTTTAACATATCTGTCTATCATTTCCAACGTGGAGGGAGATAATGCCACAAATCTGTCCTTTTCTCCCTTTGAAGACCGAATGAAGTATCCCTTTTCCCTTCTTTCATCCAAATTCATTTTAAGCAACTCAGATACCCTCATTCCACCTTCAGCAAGGACTCTGATAATCAATGCAGTCTTAAACCACTTCCTCTGATGAGCTGGTTCCCTAAGATAGTCTCTTAAACTCTCTTTGAAAACTATAATATTTGAATCAAAAGGATTTGTCAAGTGAAAAATACAGACATTATGGTGATTGGTGTCGAGTTTCTTTAGCAGACTCATTACAAAAGACGCTTCAATTAAACTTATCCTGGTTTATACATTATGTCGCAGGCTCTCAAAGTCTTCTCTGCGTCTTTCAAAATTTTCCCTCTCTCCATTAGATAATAACCGAGCCTTTGTGCCACCGCATATAACTTAGGATAGTATTGAATAATTTCTCGGGATTCTTTAGAATTTATTGAAGAATGAACTAAGTTGTTCCTCAATTCTTGAAGATGTTTTAATTCATTATTTGAAAAATCACTTCCAATCTTTTTCAATGGAACTGAGAGTTTGTCAACACTTGAAAGCATTATACTTTTCCCTTCAGTTAGCCTTTTTACTTTTGCTTCTGGAAGGTATTTCCTGAAGGCCTCAACATCGCCTCCCTCATTTATAGCTTCCTTAAATTGTATGTCTGCAGCCGTTTCTATTGCTTTCCATAATGATAAAAAACTGTGTTCGTTTTCATAAGAAGCAAGCGAAAATCCCATGAGTGAAATAAATCTGTCAATTTCGCTACCCACAGTCACCTTATTTAGCAAGGAATCAACTGTAGAATATGATAATCTTAACGAGTTTCGCAGTTTATTCTCAGCTTCTCTCCTGTGCTCCGGGAAAACCATATTTGGGTTCAAATAGGATTTGCCCTCCATTGTCTGCGGCATCATAAAATGGCTACTTGCCATGATATAATTCATTGTAAAGGAGTGCCCAGAAACAAAAGCCAAGTAATTCCTTATCCTCTTTAATTCTTCAATAATTTTGAACATCAAATCACCCAAGTCTGGTTCTGAGAAAGTTCTTCTAAAACCGTGTTGTGGAAACTTGATAACTGTATATTTTCCTCCACTTCTTTCGCCGATTGTCATCGGTCCAAAAAATGTCCTCGTTATCAGAATGCCTTCTCCTTTCACCATCTCATCTGGCGTTTTTAGATTTGGATCATGTTGAAGAAGTTCCAGTTCCTTTTGCAATTCTAAAGTGTATTCATTAGTCATTTATTCTCCCACTTGAGACCTGTTGTTCCACCATTGAATATGGCCTTGTTGGATAGTGACTGTATACCATTTATACATAGTCATCGTATGAAATCATATCCACCCCTCAATCCATTTTCTCATTTCTTTGCGATCATATTCTTCAAATGGGATATTAACGTAATGCTCGTACTGTGTTACGGTAGAGTGTCCTTGACTCAATGCAATCTGCAGAGCCTTATCCGGATAATAGAACACTAACCATGATTCCCAAGTTTTTCGGAAAGTTTTGTTGTTAACTGGTGGTCCTTCAAGGATCCTTTTTGACAACCTTCTCATCTTCATATCAAATGCAGGAAGTTCAGGCAAAGGATGCGGAGCCTGGAATAGATCAGGAATGAGGGTCTTGCCGATATCACTTAACCTTATGGCCCTCTCTTTCTGCTTTGCCTTAACTTTCATCATAGATCCACGAGGAAGATAAACGAATCTTCCATCCAACCAGTCAGGATTCTCTCTGAATCTCTGCAATTCAGCATACCTCATTCCAGTAACCAGGAGAGAAGTGCAGATTCTTTTCATGTTGATATCCAGTTTATCCCTCAGTGTCTCCCATTCAGATGGCCTTAGGATTCTGACTTCAAACTTTTCTGAAGATCTTACGATGGCTCTCAAAATGGCTGTTAAGTTTATGTCAAGACTTAATGGTTTTTCTATCCTCCTTATATATTGACATTTGAAAATCAGATTGTATGTATATAAAGGGCGTTAAGTTTTACCCTAAAAGTTAACTTTGATACTTTTGATGTTAGAGCATCTCATAACCGACTCAAAAATAAGGTTAGGTGTTATGGAGGAAATTTATCTCGAACTCATGTCATTTGTTCTATTGAACTTATAATAAAGAACGAGATGGAACAGTATGCCTATTACTATTGATAAGAGTGGGATTAACCCGTAAAAGACGATAAACAATAAGAGTGAGTACGAAAAAAATGTAACTTGCTCTAAATAAAAAAATACGAGTTCTCCAAGGGAGGAAATTGAGAGGAAAACACCAATAAGAAATTTAAGGTTTCCTCTTTTTTCTGCTTTAACCTTAAATGTCCCATGAACGAGTGCATCGGCAGTTAAACCCAGTCCAATTATAAGGAATGGAATGAAGTAATACCATATCTGTTGAACATACGGAGACATATTTATCTAAAAATAAATGCCGTATTTAAAATACGGCATCATATAATCCAACCCAGTTGGGTTCTGGATAACTTACAAAATTGTTCTGACCATAGACATTGGCAAAATTGTTCCAGGAGTTCAAGAAATCTGTCTGCGCGGTTGAGGATGGCCAAGGTGCAGCGTTGAAGACCGGTATCATATTTCCATTCGCCATATGACCATAGATATTAAACTGTGAAATTGTGTTATAAAAGTAAAAACTGTAGCCATAAATCAACTGGAAATATGGTGGGTTTAAATTCATCGTACTTGAAAAGGCAGAGTAAAGATTGTTTTCCGCATTGTAAAAGTCATAACCCAAAGCAGCAACCAAAGCTGTGCCTAGCACAGGAAGTATCACAGCAGCCGCTCCATCAGTACCCCAAGCGGCAATGAGAAATTCGAGTCCAAGTAAAGTTCCATCAATTAATCCGATACCGCTAAGATGGCTGCTTATAAATCCATAATATGAATAAGCGTTAGCTTCGTTTGTAAATTTCAGATTCGTATAGTACACGGTGCCTATAGTTTCAGTCCAGAATAGAATTGTAGTTTTGATGGGGAACTCATTTACCATGACCAGTGGATCTTGTGACTGGTTTGTCAGATTGGAGATGCTTTGAGTTTTCTCTAAATTATTGTAGTTGTCTTGCATTTCGATTCTTGTTATGTTGTTCATGACTAGTTGGGAACTAGGAACAGAATTCTGAAACTCTGCAAAGTAGTCTCTTGCACTACTTTCATTCAATTTGCGGATCTGTTTAATCGGAAGCTTCATTTCCTGGTGCAACCAGGTCAAGAACATTTGGTTAAGTTTCATCTCAAGCGATTTTAGATTAGTGCCAAGGTTTGAATGTTCAAAGGGCGTAGACGAAATTTCCGCAATTGAACTTGTTATTCTGCTATCAGTGCCATTAGTTTGGGTTTTAATATGAGTTGACCCGTCAGCGAGGCTTGGTAAAACCATTACAAACGCCGCAATTATTGAAACAACTATTATAATTTTCCTATTCATGAAGTTAAATATAACGCATATTTTAATTAAATCTATTGTAGCCACTGACCCTAAATCAACTTGCCAATTTTGAGTCCGATTTATCTCAGAAATTAGATGTATACCGGATTATTTTATTTAAATCATTGACTTGTTGAGTATCAAACCCCTTTATTTTTTCTTGAGGGTTATCTATATTTGCGCCGGTCGTTATTTTTCTTCAATAATAGTGAATAGAGGACTCAGAAATTACAGATTGGAAAAGTGAATCTGTTTAAAATATCAAAAAAAAATATTTCATCATAGATTTTATAATCCTATTAACAAGGTTGCAAATGTTATGCGAAAACCGATGATTCTACCTTCCTTCGGGAAATATGTCATAATCACGATTTAAGTTTCTTATTTAACTCTACAGTGATATCTGTTTTTCTTTTCCATTTAGCATACTTGTCGGCCATATAGTATTTAAATCGGACAAATTTCTCAAGAATTCTCTCCTTAATTTCTTAACTATATAATATATGAAAAGTTAGACACCACCAAAGGAGGACAAAATTGTTTAGATATTATGTTAAATACAGGAAAACGTGAAGTGTCCTCCATGGTGCCATCTTCTGTCCTTGGGGACATTTACAGGCTGTTACATTCGAATCATCAGCATCTGGGACTCTGTTCTTCTCAGTTTCTACTTTCTGCTCACAATTCGGGCATGTTGTACGCTTTGAAGAGCCTGTGAATCTCCATATATAACTGCAATGATTGCATTTGACATCATATCCTGAAGACCGACTCTCCTTTTCCAGAATGTACACTCTGGTTTCACAGTTAGGACACCGGGCAACTCGCAGGAAACCTGTATAGCCCCAGAAATAACCACATTCACCGCATGTCAATGGGATTCCATCGCTTGAATCCCCGGATCTTCCTGTCAACTTTTCTTCAAATACCTGAATAAATTCTAAATGAGATGGATTAGTGATATCTATCCAATTCTCATAGAATGAAAAGAGAGACATCAATTCAATCCCCTCCCATGTATGGTTTCTCTATCCTGGTCTTAGCTTCATCTACAGTTATCTCCGGAGGATTCTGGTAGAACGGCATCATTTTCTGTTTGGTTTCCCTTTTAACATTCTCAGAAAGGATCCTTGGAGAGAACTGTTTGAAGAAATCCGTTGGGGCTTCAGAGATATTCTGATTATTCAGGAATTCCTTTTGGAACTCCTCGTAATCAAATCTTATGAAATACCTTTCAATAAGATCACTTTCTGATGGTATAAGCCATGTTTCAGGTTCGCTTGGGATTAACAGATTGTTCTTTCCAATGTGCCTTCTAAGTATTCTAAATGTGATGTTTGATGCCCTGTTTGTTAACCTGAATCCCTGAGGTGTCTCTTCTATCTCATAGGCATGGATTCTTTTCTCAGCCATAAACTGTTTAACAATTGGAATCGGATCAATGGGTTCTCTTTTCAGTGCTCTAAAAATCACTGATTGAACTAAAGACCTGAGATACCAGGCATGACAATCTGTTTCCAGGCTGATATCTAACCGGATCCTTGCCTTATCTTCCACTCTGGCCTTAACGGATTTCCATTCGCTTTCAAGGATTGACAGTTTTTGCCTTGTTTCAAAGATGTCATTGTCCAATTGCCGTAGCCTTGCTTCATCTGATGTTTGGCTTTTGAGGGCCCAGAGAGATCTATTGACATATCCAGAAACGTTGAAGTGTGGTCCAAGCTCATCTATGAAGTTCTCCACTTCAGAGTCAATTGTAATCTGGAGCCTTCCCTTTCTTTTCATTCCTTCAGGCGGTCTTCCTGGTTTTGAATTTTTCTTGCTCATATCTGGGAGACCTCCATTTCCTTTCTAGCAATAGAGAAGAGAGAAGAAAGAAAATAAAATGAATAATTAAATAAGTACGATAAGTAGCTATTTAATTGTCTGAAAAGTACTGTAATACTGAATTTCTGGACGTGCTCCACTTGCAATTTAGTGTGTATAGAATTCGATAGAATAAACTCTGACTGGTTTTCCAAGCAATTCATATTTTCTGGAATTTTAAACACATCAAATTCAGGAACTTTGTTGGGAAGGAAAATCACTGCCTAAACCTCCTTTGATTTAGGTTCTCTTTGTGATTTCTATATTTCAACTGCCTTCTCTTGCCATAGGTTTCTCTCTGTATCCTCTGTTCTGGATCTGGGAAAAATGTTGTTTTGATATCAATAGTCAAGGAATTCATGCTTACGATATCGCAATCATCCTGGTGTCTTGATTGCCACAGAGAGAGTTGCCTTTCTGCTTCAGGTAGATCATATTCAACTATACCCATCACTTCAGAACTGTTTGCGGAAAGTGAGTATATTCTTCCAACCAGTATAATTCCTGTGATCACCTGTTGAATCCTGTTGTCCTGGGAAGAGATCATTCAAGAACCTCCATTAGTTCAGCAAACGTCTCTATTTCTGGATGAGGGTCTGCTACGGAGGAGGCAATATATGAATTGAAGCCAAGTCTAAGAAGCTGAAATTCAAGGAATGAGCAGCTCTGTAGAGACGAACCCGGGGTTAAATCCGGTCGGCCCCACTCAGTTCTAATCCATCCTTCCTGCACTTCTAAAACTTCTATTTTTCCTTTCATATGGCTATTGCCTCCTCATATTCGAAAAAATCATGTTCCTGAACCCCTGTGTATAAATCATATATTTCACCCTGTACGTCTGAACTCAACATATGCGTGTATCTCTGAGTGCTCTTTATGGAACCATGGCCAAGATGGATCTGCACCTTTCTCATGTCCACGCCCATTTTAAGCAGTCTAGTTGCACAGTAGTGCCTCATGGCATGTGGATGCAGTTGTGCCACTCCAGCAGCAATGCCCGCCTCCTTTACCAGTTTCCTGATCACGGCGGGCTTTAATCTTCCATATTCCCCGGTCCAGAGTGCCTTCATATCTGTGTTTTCCCTGAATTCTTTGACATACCTGTCAATCATTTCCAGTGTAGACGGGGATAATGCTACAAATCTGTCCTTTTCACCCTTTGATGATCGAATGAAGTATCCCTTTTCTCTTCTTTCGTCAAGGTTCATTTTGAGCAATTCGGATACCCTCATTCCACCTTCTGCAAGGACCCTGATAATCAATGCAGTCTTGAACCACTTCCTCCGATGAGCTGGTTCCCTAAGATAGTCTCTTAAACTCTCTTTGAACTTCAAACTGCAAGTTCTCAGGACTTCCTTGTATTCCTGCTCACTTGGAAACCATGGATCCTGTTCTGCCTCTCTCTTGAACTTTGGTATCCTGACTGTTTGACCGGTAAAATCTACCCATCTGGCAAGATCATTCATCTCAATTCTCATACTATTCTTCTTCTTTGAGGCTTCAAGCTGAGACGCACAATACTCCCAAAGCCAGGTTTCATCGATATTGAAAGGGTCCATGCCCCTTCTTGCGAACATTGCAACCCTTGAAACATTTCTTCTTATGGTTTCAGGTGAGTTTGTTGGTAGAAGCTGTACCTTGAACTCACGCAATGCCTTGATAAGCTTTTCTTCATCCACTATCAATTTCCGCCGTACCTCCTTTTAGTTCGGTCTTTTAACTTGTTTTGAATGAACTCCCTGTCTGCCTCAATGTCCAGCTGATATCTTGGGCATTCACATTGATAGCATTGGCCAGTTAGAAGGTGTTCTGCCTTGACATGTTCACAGATGCAGGGTCATTTCTTGGCCCTCCTGACAGAGAAATGATTCTCCAGGATGTATAAGAAGAGAAGATAGCCAAGACCAAGGAGAATGGAGCCTTCTATTGCCGAAAATAGGCTGAAATTTAGTGTTTCACTGAGGGATAGGGGCTGGTTGGTTATGGTGATGCCCGAACCCAATATACCTCCAATAACAATGATTGCCCAGAGTTTTCTGAGATGTATTACTGGCCTCATTTCTTCAACCCATTCCATTTAGGCCTGAATACACCCTTCTGTTCAAGAAATTCATAATTCAGGTTCAGCATTCTTGCTTTGAGGTCCTGTAACTGGGCTGAGCTGATTGGACTTCCAATCCTTATGAGTGGACCTTCCCTTTGAAGAGAGAAATCGGAAATCAGATCATCTAGGGTTTCATCCTGGTTTTCTGAATCACTGGTATCAGTTTCTGCTTTGATTCCCGGTTTATCCTTCATCCAGTATATCAATGGAGAATGTGCGTCCTTGTAGACCAACTCAAAGAACCAGCCCGGCGGTGATTGCCCCATGATCGAAGTGAGATCTTCATAAAGCCAGTTCTTGAGATTCACTGAATACTGGGAGTATTCTTTCAGTAGCTTCCTGAATTCTTCCAAAGAAGATGGCTGCTCTATGGACATCATTCTGTGACCTCCAGAACTATCTCAATATATTCTGGTGATTCCTGGTTCTTCTTTTCCCAAGGCTCAAGATTGTAAAATCCCAACGGCGTATGCCCACAGTCTGGGCATCCCTGATAGTTTGCCTTAAGCTCTTCATCCTTAAGGACTGCTTCAAATTCACAGAATCTGCACTGGCAGTTCAGGACTTCAAAACATTCTGAACACATCAAGCATCAACCTCCAGATCGATCCTGTGGCCAGGATCTCTGTTGTATGCCTCAATGAGGTCCTTTCTCCTGTTATTCAGGTGAATAGAGATTTGTGCGATAGAAGGCCTGCTTTTCGTGGAAACAGATTTCTTCTGATGTGATCCTCCCCTCTTTCCGTTTCCAAGCCTTTCACGCTTCACAGAAAGTGATTTGCACTTATTGCAGTACTTCGCTCTGTCAGGTCTTGCTCTTGCTTTCGAGATGTTACCGCAGTTCCTGCATTCGAACCTGTACCAGAATCTGGGATCTGGCCTGCTGGTTTTTACTAGCCCAAGTGCTTCCCTTTCGTTTTCAGTGATAATGGGATTTCCCAAGGAATCAAACTTCATTGGGATTTTGATGTTTATATCCCGGAGCTTCATTGTGCCGGCTCCACGATTTCAAAGGGAAATTCACCGTATATCTTCTGATACCTGGCTAATAGCTTGTTCTGAAGCTTCAGTGAATACCTTATGATAGTTTCAGTCCAGTTGTTGTCCCGATTGCTTTTCTTTAGAGCCATCAGGTATCTTATCGATTCCTGAATGTCAAGGATCTCCTTCCTTAGTTTGCTCTTATTCCTGTAGGAATCAAAGAAAATCCTTTTTAGCCGTCTGTAAATTATAGATAGGTTGTGCAAACCACCATTTATTTTTTTATAATTCAATTTTAAGCCTCCAAACTAAAATGATTTCTCCTCAACTTCCTTGGTTATCGATTCTAAGTCATTCTCCGAAAGAGAAGAGCTACTGTTCTTCATCATATAACTTATAGCTTGCCTGAAGACACCAGACCTGTTTATTTCTGGGTGTTTTTCTAACCAGTTGTGTTGTTCATCTGGATATGATAGGGTTATTTTCTTCATATTACTTGAGAAGTGAAATTCATTATTAATACATTTCACATGATAAGTAAATAATACAATTTAAGTGTCAAGCAATCATTATTTTTAAATGCCTAGCAAATTTGATGATCTTTATAAGAGAACTCCGTTAAGAGCGCTAGAGGGGCAGGCAGGCATTCTCCAGACTTTGATATTTCTGGAAAAAAAAGGAGAAGTAAATTTTCAGAAGATAGTCGAGGATGCCGGAATAACGGGAAGATCTCTATACGGATCCCTTGAAAAATTAGGCAAATTGGGTTTGATTAAACAGAGAACTGATAGTACATCGTATCCTCCTAAGAATATGATTACCTTAACCGAAAAAGGAAGGAAAATAACAATTAAACTTATAGATATAGAAACTGTATTGAGGGATAGCAATGATTAATGATGCGAATGAACTATCAACCGGAAAAGTGAATGTAAAAATAACTGAGATCGGGCCCATAAAGACATTTTCAGCTAATTTAAGTAACTTGACAGTATTATTGGGTAAACCAAACTCTGGGAAATCCTATGCTTTAAGGTCAATATACTGGTTTCTTCAAGCCCTAGACCAAAAGGCTGTTAATAGGTTGAGGAACAAATTAAATAGCACTGAACATGATTGGCATGAGCTATTGAGTATTAGCAACTCGTCAGAATTTTCAGTAAATTTAAAGAATTATATACTTGACTTAATAGACCAAATAATGAACGCTTTCACAGATTCAAATTCAACACGAAGAAAAAAAGCAGAAAGAATTCGTGAATCAGACGACTTGGATGACGTTGGTGTACTTAGAGAATTCAATGGCGAATTTGACCTTAAATTAAACTTGAATAAGCAACTTTTCACAGAAGATTTCACAGATATTTTTAGAACCTACTTTCGTGAATCTGTAAATTCTGATCTAGTTGAAAACACAAAGGTCAATGGAAAGAACATATTGACCATTTTAGAGGATGCGGTTAATTCTATCTTATTACCAATAAAAACTAATTTGGAGGTGAGCGATGGAAGATATTCTCTTCCAATAATTGTTGAGAATTTGAATGATGAAACTGCTTATACTTTTAGAAGAATTCTTAGGGACATTAGGATCAGACTTTCATTAATTATGAAGATTAATGAAGTAAACGACTCAATACTGGCAGTGAACGTTAAGGCAACCCTTAAACCTGACTTTGGAGTTTTATTCAGGCGTTTTGATAGATACGCAGGGCTCCCAAGGTCGTTCATAGAAGCTTTAAAGCAATACAGAGAAAACATGGAAATCATGGGGACACAAGGAATCCTTGGCGAAAGAAGGCAAAACCTTAGAACGCTAGGGGGGATTATAAATTCGATTATTAAAAAGCTTGACAATAATTTTTTAGAAATGGTTCTAAACGAATTCAAGTTCACTCTTCAAAGCCTTACGAATTTAGGTTCAGTCAAATTCATTCCCTATGGAAGAAATGCTATAATTCAGATGAATAATCTTGTAAGTGCTAGTACACCAATTGAAGAATTATATAATTTGGGAGAGGAATTGGAGAGCATAAAGGGCATACCATACGCGAGTTATTTTGACTGGTTAAATGAAGGCAAATTAAAACTTAAGTCCGGGGGTGAGGAATTACAGAAATTATTCATTCCAATTATGGGGGGCAAAATCACATTTCTACCTGATCAAGAAACCCTTGGTTATGGCTTTAAAGGTGGTAAAATATTAGATTTGGGCCTATCTTCTGCAATGGTAGAAGAGTTAACCGGCCTATTGCTACCAATACTCTCTAGCAGTGAAGGAGAATTACTAATTGTTGAAGAACCAGAAGCACAGTTACATGTTAGCATCCAGATACTCATGGGGCTATTGCTTATAGCAATTGCAAAAACAAAGAAAGTTAGAATACTATTTTCAACTCATAGCGATTTAATCGCTTTAGCGATCCATTATATACTAGACTTAAAACCAGACACGAAGAGTTTAGTAACTCTAATGGAGAATTTATTGCCAGATTTGAAGGGTGAACATGATAATCTTGTCTCACTTGCAGAGGCCATACAATCTGGTGAAGAGTCACTGACATCTACTATCTTCTACATGAATCGTGATGGTATTTCACAGGAAATAATAGGGGATGATTTAGAAAGGGATGTGCCAGGTATTTCAAACACGGTTGAGACTTTCTTCAAATGGGTTGTTTCAGAAATTAAGAGAAGCAGAGAAAAAAAGTCTAGAACGGTTGATGGAGAAAGAAGGTGATCACATGCCAAGATTAACAAGCGAAATTGGCCAAGATGGAATCTATTATTACGATAATAGAGAAAATTGTAAGGTTGAGCTTCCAAGAATAGATGTACATGCAATCTTAAATGCGGAATTATTGAATTATCAGGGTGACAAGCATTGTGATTTAATTTTTATTGGCTCCGATGGAACATCCCCTTGCGCTTATTTAGTTGAGTTAAGAGATATTAATACTTTGGATGAAGATAAGATAGAAGAAAGGATATCACCGGAGTTGATATCTAAAAAAGCGGAAGGTTCTCTCTCGATGTTAGAAAGTGAGGTCTTCAAGCTTTACCCAAGTTTTAGGCTAAAGAACGGTTCAATAAGAGTGACTTTTGTTATGATTATAGGGTTATCAGCCATAGAATATCTTGCTAAGACTGAGGGCCTATTCAATAGAATTCAAGCAAGATTTTTGTTTCTTTTCAAAAAAGGAATGGATGCTGGAAGAATTCAGATTTGTGGAAGTGGTGTGCATCACGTTGACGGCCTAAGTTTTGAGTTGGGATAGAAAAAGGAATAAATAGAATCATTGGTGAACCTAAAGCAATTCTATCTCTTCCATCAATTCATTGGCCCTCGCAAGTGCAACTGGAACGTATTTTTTAAATGAATAGTAAGGTTTCTATACAAGTAGACCTTATCATATATAAAGAGGGATCAAATTGACAACGTTTGAAATAGTTCTCGTTTGGTATTCAGTATTCACGTTTGCTTCAATCATTGCCATTTTCAGCATTTTGTGGTTCGGAAGGCTACTGGAAATAACGAAGTCACAACTGAAGTTAGCAATGGGAATTAGTATCATATTGGCGTTCAGTGCCTCTGTTTATGCGTTCATTAGCACGACTAGCCAGCCAATCCCATACCCTCCCATTTACGTGGGGTTTAAGACATATTTCTATGCTGTAGCTTCATTCGTGTTTATATGTCTACCCTATTTCCTTATAGCAGGGAGAAGGAACATGATTGAAAAATACAACATAGATATAAGAAACAAATGGCCTTGGCAGATAAAAAAGTTAAAAAATTCACTGAGATAAGTTTAGTCCCAGTAAGTAACCTTGCCAATATTAGTGTAATGGCAAGATCGCAATTATTTTTATTGAATGATATTAAAATAAAGGCGGCTTAATAGTCAAAAAACATCCAATGTTTGTTAGATTAGTGGCATTGTTGTGAAATTACCTTCATCAGAATGCATTTTTATTCGGTGAATAAAAGTTATATAGTCGGAGTCTTCGCACTTTCATGTGGGTTCATGGGTAAAGCTGTAAATTCCCGCACCTGAAGTATATTGCAATCTTCAGGTGCTCCTTATTTCTGTATCCATAGGCCATCTTCTCTATGAGTGCAATCTTG
>JAJZXP010000039.1 GCA_021806345.1 Thermoplasmata archaeon
GCGCCAGACTTGAGATCTGGTTCCCTTGTGGATCGGGAGTTCGAATCTCTCCCTCGGCGTCTGTATAAAAGTCTGTATCGGTTCAATCCTGAATGTGTGCCAACTCAACTGGAGCAGACAACGGTAATTTGTAACTTTATCCATGAACCACACAAAAGTTGGATGACCAAAAAAAACAAAAACGAGTAAGGTATATTAGTTTTATCATGGAGAAAGGTGTCTTCATAGATCTCTTTGCTGGTGCAGGTGGTTTATCTGAGGGTTTTATAAACAATAGTTTTACGCCTGTTGCCCATGTTGAATACGATGCGAATGCTTCAAATACGCTTAGAACTAGGATGACTTACCACTATCTTGAACACAAAAACTCCTTGCGACTTTACTATGATTATCTTCATGAAAACATAAACAGGGACCAGCTTTACAGTGAAATTCCCAATGAAATTCTCGACACTGTTATAAACACTGAAATAAAGAAAGAGAATTTGAGCTTTGTATTCAAAAGAATAACAGAAAACCTTGATACTTTTGGTTCCAAGAAAGTCGATGTTATTATTGGAGGGCCACCTTGTCAAGCCTATTCACTTGTGGGCAGAGCCAGAGATCAATATGGAATGAAAGATGACCCTAGGAATTACTTGTATAAAATGTATGCAGAATTCCTTAAGAAATTTGAGCCTGACATATTCGTGTTTGAGAATGTAATTGGGTTACTATCTGCATCGAGAGGAGAACTCTTTCGTGATGTTAGAGCACATTTTAAGAATGCAGGGTATGAAACAGATTATAAAATCCTCAACGCAAGGGATTTTGGAGTCCTTCAGAATAGGAGGCGTGTGATTCTTATCGGCTGGAAAAGAGGAATGAAAATGCAATATCCAGAATTCACCCAAGGAAATACGGAATATCTGGTAAAAGATATTTTTCAGGATTTACCGAAAATAAAGCCCGGTGAATTTGAGGTACGACCCGATTATATTGCTTCACCCACGAAGTACCTTAAAAATTATAAAATTCGTAAACCCGGTGATATTCTAACTCATCACGTAACCAGAACTAACAATGAGATAGACAGAGAAATATATAGAAGGGCCATTATTCTATGGAATTCCGAAAAGAAAAGATTACATTACACTGATCTTCCACGTAAATATAGAACGCATAAGAATATAGAATCGTTTCTTGACCGTTTCAAGGTCGTAGCCGATGATCTACCGTATTCTCAGACCGTAGTTTCGCACATTGCAAAAGACGGACATTACTATATACATCCAGACCTGTCGCAGCTTAGATCATTATCTGTTAGGGAATCTGCGCGACTTCAGGCGTTTCCAGATAGCTATTACTTCGAAGGTTCCAGAACCTCAGCCTTTAATCAAATTGGGAACGCGGTTCCTCCATTAATGGCAAATAAAATTGCAGATGCAGTTAGCAATCTACTATGGAGTACCTAAATGGAAAATGCAAATTCCCTTTGTTTCAAAAAAGTAATTCAAAATAAAATCAGAAAGAAAATATTGATTTGGGGTATTAAAAACAGCAGAGATTTCCCTTGGAGGAACACGTCTGACATATATAAGATACTGATTGCTGAAATATTTCTGCATCGAACAAAAGCCGATCAGGTCAGTGAAATTTATGAAACTTTTATCAACAGGTATCCCGATTTCAGAACTATATTAAGCGCATCTCAAACGGCCATATTTGAGGAGCTTAAAAGCCTTGGTCTTTCATGGAGAACTAACTTGCTGTATGAACTTTCAGAAATGGTGAATAATCATTTTGGAGGGGATATACCTCTACAGAAAGAAATCTTAATGACACTGCCAGGTGTAGGAAAATACATCGCCTCTGCAGTTATTTGTTTTGGACTCAATAGACCAGAACCGGTTCTTGACACAAACACTGTCAGGATATTGGGCCGGGTGTGCAGAATAGAAATTACAGATTCTTCGAGAAGAAGCAAAAAATTTGAGGAACTAATGCGAGGTTTTATTGGCATTGATGTTCCGAGAGAAATTTCCTTCTTCATGATTGATCTGGGGGCTAAGATATGTCGTCCTAAATATCCTAAGTGCGAGATTTGCCCCATCAATGATTTTTGTGACTTTGCAAAGGAAAAAAGGAGTGATTTAAATGCGCGATGAATTGATAAAGGAACTGATAAAGGAGGTATATGGGCCCAGAAACGGTGTAGAAGAGGAAATTGAATCGGATCCCAGTAAGGAATATGTGACGGGAGTGATAATTCCCCAGAGTTGTATAATAAATACTATCAGTCCAGACTCAGAGAGTACCAAATCTGAAGGCAACGATCCATCAAGAGAAGATGATGTCGCCGAAGACTTATCAACAAATTATTCCTTTTCGGAAATCGATCCAAGAACAAAGCCTAGACTTTTTGGTCTGTCTTTTGTCGTATCTGGAGACAATCCAAGATTCAAAATATGTGCAACGTGGGGGAGATATGAAAAGGACAATTCCAGAAAAATTTGGAAAAGAGTGCCTTGCAAATATATAGGAGAAATACGTCTAGATAACAGTACACAAAAAATTCCTATATACTCAGGTAAAGATGGTTCGATTATACTGCATGTGAGGAAGGTACAAAGAAAAAATGGAGTATTTGTAATCATAGCTAATGTAGTGAATGAGTTAACTATAAAATCAGATTCTTGCTATGGGGATGAGGTCACTGAAGCTAGTCTTTTTCAAGCTTCTCTGAGAGTAAAACTGGAAGAGGGAACCACTTTGTCACCTTTTTCGGATGGGCGGAAGCTAGATGAGGATGTATTCGAATTCCTGTATAGACACAAACCAGTCTTGGCAAAGGGAAACCTGTGTTCTGCAATATGGTCAAATATTGATTACCCAGAATATTTCTACGAGTTCATTTGGCCAGACGGTCTAAAATTTACAGAATGCAAAGAATTTAACTTGGCTGATGTAAGGACAGAATTTCTCCCGATGTTTGCAGATCCAGCACCTATTACCGAGTGGGATGACTCCGTCGGTGAGACCCCATTACTGTCATCCTTCCAATTATCAGAACTGTGGAAAGAAGAGGAGCTAACCGGTGCGTTAAATCCCCTAATAACTTCATACAAGAAATGGGTTGAGGGGAATAAAGCGAAGATAAGTACCTTAAATGGGGATGATAGGAGGGTAGGTGAGATTCTAATTGGCAAACAAACTGATTTGTTGTACCGTCTTGAAAAGGGACTTGAAATTCTCATTAAGAATAAGGAGGCAAGAATATCTTTTTGTTTTGCGAATAGAACAATTTGGCTACAGAACAGATGGAAGGGTAAAAATGACTTCATTTGGAGACCTTTCCAGCTTGCGTTTATTCTCATAAACATAGAACCCCTGTTGATGCCTGAATCAAAATATAGAAGAACGGCTGATCTACTTTGGGTCCCTACAGGGGGAGGAAAAACCGAAGCCTACCTTGGAATAATGGCATTTTTAATTGCACTAAGAAGACGAAAATCTGCTATGGGCTTTGCCGCTGAAAGAACTGGAGGAGGTACTTCGATTTTAACCCGTTATACCCTGAGACTCCTGACTACACAACAGTTTAGAAGAACACTCAGTATGATAACTGCTGCAGAATATTTACGAGTGCAAAGAACAAAATACGTTGGGTGGAGACCAAATGGATGCGATATTGATGGCGATTGGATCTATGGTTCAACTCGATTCTCAATAGGCTTATGGGTAGGTAGTTCAGTGACTCCAAACCAACTCAGGGGAGCTGGAAATGCGCTTCAAATTCTTGGAGGCGTTCAGAGTGGGCAGGAATCCTCAAGCGGTGAGCCAGCACAATTAACCACCTGCCCTGCATGTGGGGCATGGTTGTCTGTACCAAAGTCTGGCCTACCTGATAAAAGAGAGAATAAATTGCATCTAATTATACAAACTACGCTTGATCAAGGTAGGCTTGAGAAACTCATAAACTCCCATCTGAAAAACACAGGAATAAAAAACATTCTCGATTTTTTAATTAATAGCAAGAATATGGACAAGAGTCACTTTACCATTACTTTCAAACTGTTTGATGAAAAAAAATTAGGAATCGAAGAAATAGATGAAATATGGAACAACCTTCACCTAGATGATGTAAATTTAGTGCCAATTCGCCCATCCAGACCGGGTTATTTTGGAGTCAGACCTGAATCTGGAAGACAAAGAACCAGTTATTCTGATTTCGAAATTTATTGTCCCGATCCAGAGTGTGAACTAAATAATATACCACAGTACGCCGAGGGAATTCCAGTCTCACGTGAAACAAGATCACACTACTTCCCGGATGGACTATATGAGAGGAAGGATGATATTCCATTCTTCCTTGGGAAAAGAGTCCCAATACCTGCTTACACAGTGGATGAGCAAGTATACCACCATAATCCTACGATTGTAGTAAGCACAGCCGACAAAATTGCGCGACTTGCATATGAACCCAGAGCAGCTGGTATATTTGGTAATGTAGACAGATACAACGAATATTATGGGTATTATCGTGAAAATATACTTCCAAAGAATACAACGGTTAAGGCAGCACAGGCAGGTTCAGTGGAGATAACACCGTTTCTACCACCAGAACTAATAGTTCAGGATGAATTACATCTGTTGGATGGCCCCTTAGGAAGTTTATTCGGTCTTTATGAAAATTCTGTAGAAAGTTTGATCCTAGAAAGAGGCATTTGTCCAAAATACATAGCATCAACAGCTACAATTAAGCACGCAGAATTCCAGATAAAGCAGCTTTTTGCTAGAGGAGTTAATGAGTTTCCTCCTCATGGACTAGATATTGACGATAGTTTCTTCGTTAGAGCTAGAAAGCATAGTGATAGTTGGGATGAAAGTACCCCGGGACGCGTTTATATCGGAGTATATTCATCAGGCTGGGGCCCCCATACTCCCAACATAAGAATATGGTCAAGACTCTTACAAGCTTCCTTGGAAAATGAGAATGATCATAATGCAAAGTTTTATTGGACTCTTGTGGGTTATTTTAATTCTCTAAGGGAATTAGGTGGGACCAGAGGTTTATATAGAGCCGATATTGTGGAGAGGATAGGAAGTATAGCAAGAGGAATCCCTAGATTAATTGAACAAGAAAACGTTGTTGAGCTCTCAAGCAGAGTTAACTCAACCGATATACCCCAAATTCTCGATGAACTTGAAAGAGGGAATGAACGAGTAATGAAGTCGAACCCAGATGCGATTTTTACAACCTCAATGTTTGGGACTGGTGTAGACATTCCTCATATCTCATTGATGGTAGTCAACGGACAGCCGAAGACCAATGTTCAATATATTCAAGCAACTGGAAGAGTAGGCAGAATGCATGGTGGGCTTGTTGTTACTTTCTTGAGGGCAGGAAGACCTCGGGATTTGAGCCACTATGAAATCTTTCCAGTTTATCATCAGAGAAAGCATATTGAAGTTGAACCTTCTTCAGTTTTTCCATTCGCAAATGGTAGCCTCTCTCGTGGTTCTGGCCCTGCCATGGTGTCCTTCTTGCGTAATTTCGTTAATTCCACAATTGAATGGAACCGCGAAGATGGTATGGTGATAAATAGAAGGGAATCTAAAGACGACATACAACTTTTTGAACAATTAAGCATTAACAGATTACGTAATTTATTTGATTCCAAGTTGGAGCTAGATGATGTTATAGAATATTTCAAAAGTCAGACAGATCACTGGAAAATGGTCGCTAGAGATCCTGGTACTAATGGACTTGTTTTTGTGGAGTACCCGTTTGGAAAACTGAAGAAGAATGTGGTGCTTGGTGATCCATACCACAAAACAGCCCACCTCAAGATGGTTTTCGAAAATGCACCTCAATCACTCAGAGAAGTTGAGGAAACTACGGGATTTGTGGTTTAGAATGACAAACAGAGTGCAACATTTAACGAGGTCTCAGTATGTATTGACATATGGACCAGGCGCTATAATTGAAAGTGAAAACGGACCTAGACTCATTCCATCCATTAACAATGGGTTCAGCAACTACCTTTTGAATTCTAGTAGCATTGAGAATTTTGAAATAACAGATAATAGGCTTAGAGTGGTGTTAAAGAACTTGAAAAATGAGGATGCCAAGGTGTTTGCAATTCCAACCAATGCATCACTTGGAAAGCCTCAAACCACAGGAATTTCCTGGACATATGTTTTCCCCAGATGGAAAGTTTGCTATGGAAGAAAATCGAACCATTCCGCTATTTTGTTTGGGAATACCCATTGTCCAATATGTGGTAAAGATGATGATACATCTCCAGTTAGATTCATAATGGCCTGCACAAATGGACATATGGATGAAGTTAGATGGGATTTTGCCGTACACAAGAACGCCAAAAATCAATGTAGGGGAGATTATTTTCTATGGAAAAGTGAAGGCAGTTCCCTTTCTGATATAATAATAGAGTGTCTAAAGTGCGGAGGTAAAACAACTATGCAGGATATATATAGGATTGACTTCAGACCTTGTACCGCAAGACTACCAGAAAGAGAAGTACCTTATTCTAGGGGAAGCGGCGCACCATTTATCACTGAACCTGAAAGAAATAGAAGTACCTGTGATCGCAAGATGAAAGTTTTACAAAGACAATCCAGTGCTTTGAGATACCCAGAAACGATTACGCTTCTGACAATACCAGAGTATGACAATGCTATATCAAATGTTCTTCAGAGAACAGCGGTTGCTTCAGCAATTGAGGCAATCTTTGCCACAATGGCCCCAGATACAGATAATGACTCGTTCATAAGAAAATTACAAGGTCTGAGACATGTATCGGAAGAAGCTAAAGATACAATAATTAACTTTACCAATGAAAATGGACTAAAAGATTTGAAAATGATATATGAAAGACTAAATGACGAAAGCATGGAATTTCTCGATTTTATATATGAGGAATACGATTCATTATCAGCAGGTGCGCCGAGATCATCTGAAAATTTTAGTATATCTCAGCCAATACACATTAAAGATATTGGAAAAGGCATACCCTCTTTGTCTGTATTTCCAGTGGATAGATTAAGAACTGTTACTGCACAAGTCAGTTACTCTAGGATCCCTTATACGGAGGAGAGTACTAATGGAAACAACATTTCTGAGCCTGCTCATGTTCCCATTGGCCTCTATTTGAATGGTCAGATTTGGTATCCGGGATTCGAGGGTCGCGGAGAGGGGATTTTTATAACATTAACAGATGGATATCTGAATTTGAGTAACAACCCTGCTAAGGCTTGGGAGGTGGAAGAAATGTCTAGAACATCCACAGTTTTTGGAAACCCTTATTGGGAAAATATCACTAAAAAACCATTGTTCGTGTGGTTTCACACACTATCGCACTCTTTGATTAGAGCAATTTCTCAATATTCTGGATATTCTTCTGCTTCTCTGCGAGAGAGGGTTTACATTGATAGGAAATTCAAAAATGGCGGTATTTTGATTTACACGACATCACCAGGCGAGGATGGAAGCATGGGTGGATTGGTTGGAATGTTAAAGAATGACTTTTTTGTGGAAATAATTGCAAAGTCTTTGGAAGACGTCAGTTTTTGTTCTAATGATCCGCTCTGCATAGAGACACAGAAAATAGCAGGTAAAGTCAACGGTTCTTGCTGTTACAGTTGCTTATTTACTTCGGAGACATCCTGTGAACATAGAAATATGTCCCTTGACAGGCATATAATACTTGGTGATTGATTGCAACGCGACAACATTCACATAGTAGCTACGGGTGAAGCTTGGGTAGGATCTGGAATCAGATCATTTGCTTCCATGATAAAGGAAGTGATAGAAGAATGCAGGAATTCTCTTTCCCTCACAATCTATACTATCTCAGACGAGGAAATCGTACGAAGCATTAAAAATGCTTTGGAACGTGGTGTTTCTGTAGAGATCTTTGTATATTATCCCAATGATTCGACAGCAAACGAATCAACGAAAAACATCTTTGCACTTGAAAAGGATTACAATAATCTCCTTTTGCACCGAATATCAGATAAATTATTGCATGCGAAAGTCATAGTTGCAGATGGAAAAAGGTTCATAACTGGCTCTGCCAACGCAACATTTTCAGGAATGGTCACCAATTATGAATTAGGTTTGTTGATTGAAGATAGGAAAGTAGCCTACAGAATCCTTGATTTATTGAGGAGAATCAGCCAACCATGAATTTCTTCCATCGTGCCTTGACCTGTCCAGAATGTCATGAACCCCATGTCGAAGGAACGGGCATTGAAAAGATAGATTCCATCTGGAATAGATGTCTCAGTTGCGGTTGTATATTCAAAAATAGTGTAAATTTTAACAGTAATTCATTCAATAATACTCTCAAAAAAATTCCAGTCTATCAGACGGACGAGACGAACAAATTTCTTTCAAAAATACCACTTATTTGGGCAGTAAAATCAAATGCAATTGAGGAGGATTACATAGATTGGGTAAAAACATTGACCTCTCCGGGAAACTTCCTTATCACTTGGCCATGGGACAAAGTTAAGTTTATACCAATTTTGCTGACGGAATACCTGTTAAGCAATCTAGAAAAAAGAGCTATTGTGGTAGACAGACCAAGTAGAAGGCAAGAGAAAAATACTCCCTTCCTAGAACCAAATATTTTCGAAGCTTTTAAACAGACAATTTTTTTGAAAGATCTACGGTGTAATGGGGCTTTTGAACGAAACCTTAAAACTGAGATGAAAAAAATAAACCGTTCTGAACTTATAAAGCTTAAAACAGTAGTAGAATGTGAAGCTAAGAAAATTGGTAGTGGTATGTGGTCGAAGAGTGATTGTGACGATACATACTTAAGATGCCAGAACAGAGTCAAAAAGGAATATGAGTACCTGTATGGACCAGATTGTATTAGAAAGATAGAAGTAAATAGATTGAACAGAGAAAAGGTTACAAAATGGTATAATGATAAGGGCGAAATAGATCTAAGATTTACAGAAATAGAGAAGTATATGGGCAGAATTGATTACGATAGAACATGGCTGTGGGAAGTCTTATTAAACTTGGCTTCAATAAAAAATCCATCCTCAGAAATAACAATCGATTCATTTATCCAGTTATCCTCACCTCAACAAATTACTGACAAAAGACTGATTTTCATAAGCGATGAAGAAGAACCAGACAGTATATTCTATTTTATCAAAGAAGCTAAACCAGATCTTGTAGTTATTCCAAATACTGATGAGTTCATAGAGGATAGAATTTTCAATGGTTCCAAAAGTAATAACTTGATAAAGTTCCTCAGGGAAAACAGGAATTCAATAGTCTTGATGTTCTCAACGAGTAAGGATTTTAGGCATCTCTATCACATATACGATGAACCTGTTGCGGAGGGTTGCAATGTAATCCCCCATACAATAGATAATTATGCGATCCTGAAGCACCTGAGAGATAATCTAAATAAAGTGGAATCAAGATATCCAAACCCAATTTCATCTAGGTGGGAAGAACTACACGTTGATGAAGGAATACTCCCAGAGACTGAGTACGTTGTAGTAAAGGGTATGGAACCACTCGATGAAATATTGCCTATTATAGATTGCATTCAGAGTGAAGCTTTTAGAAACGACTCTAAGAAATTTGTATATGAACTTCAAAAGACTTTACTTAAGCTCAAGGGAGCTCCAGACCTTCCCGAAGTTTTCAAGCGAAGAGGCAAGTCAATTGAACTACTATCCTACGAGGGTGTAATGAATTCTATTGCAGACAGATTAAGTCATGAAAATCGAGAAAAAATAATTAATGTCTTATTATCCGTCTTTAAGGAGATAGACGGGAAAGAAGAAAATCCACTTAGAAATGCAGTCACTGAGAAAGTCAACGAACTCTTGACATCAACAGATGCGTTCATTACGATAGTCGTTAACGAATTTGAACTCAAAGGAGCTAAAGTATTATTTGAAAACGCTTCATTAGAGCCGACAAGTATATCACGTTTTAAACTTGCTTCTTGGAGACTTCTTGAGGAAAGGGAGAGGCAAATTCCGTCAGGGAAACAACATTTTGTCATTACGACTTCGTACCCCGGATTAAGTTTCCCAATGCGTAAAAACAATACAAACAAATTTATTTTTTTAGGAACGAAAAAAAACCTCAAAAAGATGGAACAGATACTGAGAAATAGAATTAATGAATTTTATTCTATGCCAATGTATATTTTATCGGATGAGAAACGGGCTCCGAATATTTTGAAAGCTGCTACGCACATAGTTGGGGGACAGATGAATGAGGGACAGATTGCAGAGTTACTAGACGAGATTGTGGTTGAGGATCAAAGCGTAGCATCGTCACGGAGCAATATCCAAGAATATTTTGGTTACACCCATTATAGCAAAATCAGAGCAGGGGAAGATGCCATTATTCTCGTCGATGTTGATGACCGAGGAATGTTCATTCCTACTAATACCAGTGTATCAATAAGAAATGGTGACCTTTTAAAAGAAATAAACCTTGGTGACATTAACTCAAAAGATTTTGGGAAAGAACTCAATGGAAGTGAGATTCTTTTGGATGTGATGGGGTTTCACAGGTCTTTTAGATCAATGTTTATAATATACATGCTACGATACGCGAGTCATGTAACTTTTCGCAAATGGGGATATGAGTGGAAAGGATTCGAAAACCTCCTATATAGTTCGCAGAAGTGGATATTAGTGCTAAGAGATGCGATCAAAAAGTATTCTGAATTAAGTAAAGTAGGATATTTAGATTCTGAAAATTTCCTCGCAGAGTACCTCGCAGGGTTGCAACTGAACGCCAGAAATCAGAGTTACATAAAAGGATGGTGGTCAGATTTCGAAACTCTGAGAATTGGTGATGGTGAATTTTACATTTATAGCATAGAACACACAAAAAGCATCCACGATGTTAGGAAGATCTTTCGTGGAATAAATGACATAATGCCTGACATGAATCTGTCCATAGAAGAAGGTGAAATGAGTTACGTAGCTTCAGTATTTATTCAGGATTTTAGAAGATCAATTCTAAGCGGAAAAAACCTTGATCCTAGATTCTTACACATTCATAAGACGATTGTGCAAAGCATTGGAGAAGTGGTGAAAGAGGCACAATTTTTCAAAGTGTCGAATGTTGCTAAGGTGAAGATTGCTGAAGAAGTTGACCAATTTAGAGTTTTGATGGAATATCGTAAATTTGTCGAACGAGAGCAGTAGACTTATCACCCTAGCCCCCTGCAACCTCTGAATTAAGAGCTCTCTCCTCTATTACGTGGGCTTCTTCCTTGAGCTTTTTTTCGGGAAGAGTCTGATAAGGTATCAATCCATTCATCCAGCAGAATCTTACTGTATTATCATTTGACTCATTTCATCCTAGGCAGTTTAAGGGTCTCTCTGCTTCAATTAGCGTGCCATCCTGCAGGCCTATACCCTCCACCTTGATTGCATTATTCTTGTCTCTTCCCGACAGTTGTACGTATGTTTGCGTCATTCTTGACCTAAGTATCACACCCACTTGAGCTTCCGGTAATCTCTTCGCTATAAATACCCAGAATAACGTTGCTAAGTCTTTGAGTTGTTAGAATAATATGCCTATGGTCTTGTTTGCCTGGGATCACCATCACGAAGTCAAGCCTCTCCTTCACATCTGCTCTTCGATTGCATTCAACGAGATCGCCTTCTTTTTTGGGCCTCTCTTGGTGTTCAGGATGACCGGTCTATCCTTGAGTGCAGCTTCAGATGCGTCCTTACTATCGTGTTTCTGTCTGTCCTAAAATACTTTTCATTTCCTTTTTCGGAGTTTCGAAATCAAGACCGTGTAATCTATCTTTCTCTTTGTCACCAACATTTATGTGTTGACCGAGTGTCTCCGTCGTTGTTAGAACAGATTCAATATACTCTTCCAAGAACACTCTGTCTGAATCTCTACTTATCTTCGGCACAATTTCGAAGAACTGTGATAGCCTTAGATAAGACTCCCTTATCTCGTCTACCTTCCCAGGAAGTGGTTTCTCGTTTGTTGAGTACACAACCTCTATTTCTCCCTTATAAACAATAAAAAGCTGACGCAAAGGATGAAAAATCAGACCTTTTGATTCCGCAATGTCAAGAGCTGTGACAAAGCATGCAATAAGAATATAAGGGCGCAGATTCAAGCTTCCAGATCTAATTGCTCCCCTGGTTTCTCGTGTGAAAAGGATTGCCCTTAGGTAATTCAATTTGGTACTGGCGTTTGATTTGTCTGTAACAATCAATGGGGATTCAGATATAAGCTCTTCGCCGTTTTTCCTCCTCTCCTGAATGAAATCGACCAGATGCTTGCAACCTCAGTCACTAAGGAAAGTAAAGTACTTGAACCGAATCTTGATAAGATTGACGCTTGCATGTGAAACCCTGAATTCTAACGCATAAATATCTAAATCCTCAATGTCGTCAAGTCTAAGTCCACCATCCTCACGTAGCTTCCTGGAATCTCGGACCTGACTCCAGAGAATGCTATTAGTGATATCGAAACTCTACCTCTAGATGTTGCCTTTCTAAGAATCCTTTCTGCCTCGTCTGATGTTGAAGCTCTCTCGTTCCCTGTAGTTTCATTGATATTTTAGTTCGGAACATTAAACCTGAACCTGTAATCTATATCATCTAATGTCAGCCATGATCTCAAAACACATTTGAATTTCACAACTTAGGCCTCCATATGACTCTGATGCACCATAGTGGTGACAAAATCTTGAAAATTCTTCTTGAGAGCGATACTCACAGCCTGTTTAGGATGCCGTAAGGAGCTTTGCCATTCAGCTCACAGTAAAGAACAAAGTTTCTGCGCCGCATGTATGCTGGAATGTGATATCTATCCCATATATTGCACCTGTTGACATCTTCATTTTCATAAAATTTCTGATATTTCTTCTCTTGATTTTCCAAGCCCTTTTTCTTTAATACCTTAACTAATCAATTCTTGAGACGATATAAAGTTATTCGATTGCGATTGTAATCGTCCGTCTCCCTCGGCGCTATCATTGGCTGTGCTTAATTTCAATAAAATAAATGTTAATTATTTAAGTGAATACCTACCCCGAAATGGGAATGTGTTGCTGATCAGAGGTGCAACACCACACTATAGTTCTGGTACATAATATAGAAAGCGACAATTATA
>JAJZXP010000124.1 GCA_021806345.1 Thermoplasmata archaeon
AGTACTTAGAGTTGAAATTGATGATATTTTGCGAACTTTCAGGCACTTTTTGCCCACAGAACCTAACACATTTTTCAAAAAAATTTCTGATGCCGATGAAGTTGTTAGGATGATTCTTAGTAGGACCGCATTTTCACTTATTGGGTACTACGATCGGTCCTCAAATTCATTTCTGTATGTAAGTCCAAGTGTCTATATTGATGGAAGCAACGTAATGCATAATGGAACAAAAAGGGGCGGAGTTAATAGAGATCAAAAAGAACCAAATGTAAACTACCTCCAGGATTGCCTAAACTGTTTGAAGCGAATGGGTATTGATCCAAAAGGAATTTACATAGATTCAGAAACTGTTAGAGGGATAATTAAGATTAGTGAACAATCGAAAAAAAGTTATTACAATATTTTCGACAATTACAATGTAACGCCCAGCTTAATCGGGGAAGAAGCAGATGAGAGACTCATAAAAAAGCTAAGAGACGATCCAAACTGCTTTGTCATTACCAATGATTCATACGATAAATATGGACTAACTGGACCAGAGAAAGAAAGGCTAATTCGCTTCGAAAGGACTGGTTCGAACTACAACTTCGAAATGGAAACTGGTTCAAAGTTCATCGATCATCTGAAAAGAATCGACAATGAAATTAAAAAATTTCTCAATATGACTCCATTGCACGATCTAGGAAAATGGCCTAATGTGTCGTTTGATGAACCCGAAATCCAATCATTCTCAATTAAGTTTTCGCACAAGTTGATCGAAGAAGAGGGAAGAGAACAAGAAAAACAGGGATAATTTTAACAAATCATCATTTTTAACTTACTTCCCGTAAATATGATCAGATACCATAGAAACTAAAAGTATTCGAATACGTTGTTTTTGGTTCTTATGGACTTTATTAGAATTAAAGAATAGAAGACTAATAATTTCTTCTGTTCTGATATCCTTTATGGTAGTATTTTTTCTGGCTATCTTCCTTTCTGTACACATTTTCACGAGAAAAATTCCCATGATATTCTATTAAGAATTTATCGTCTAGAGCATACTTTCTGTCGCAAGCTGTTGCAAGATCTCCGAAAATATCTTTCTTTGCAGTAAATAATGTAACCGTTGCCCCTTCATCTTTGACAAATTTTATTGCTGGGATGAAATCTGTATCTCCAGTGACGAGTATTATATTATCTACTTTATTCTTTAATGCAAGTTTAATCATATCAACTGCCAGGTGAATATCAACCTGTTTCTGCCTAATGGAGTGATCTGTTCTCTGTATCTCACCTTTCCTCAATTCAAATGAAGGAAGCCTTTCAAGTATTTTTAGAAAGTTTTCATTACTGCCAACATCGCAGTCATAAACGTATGTCCTTTGCCTTTCAGAATTTAGTTCTTCGCAGAGTCTATCGCTAAACTTCTCATAATCTAATTTGAATTCACCTGAATTACTTCTTCTGTGGTCTAGGACTTCTTTTTTCAGATAGTAGTTATCTATCAAAACTGCAGCTTTTTTGTCACTCATTGTTTTTAGCCCCTCTCCACCCATCTAAGGTCAAGAGAAAGTAATATCATTGTAATGTATTTAAAAACTACATAAAAAGTGTGTGATGAACTTGAAAAGTTTTAAGAGTTGCCGACGTTAATGTCATTGAAGATCGGAAAGTCTCGATCCAAGGGATTGATATTAGATGAGTGGATTTTTTGACGACCTTAAAAAGGCGAGCGGAGAGGCAGCGAAATTGATGCGTGATTCTGTGCATATGAAAGATGGAATAGAGAGATATTATTGGGGAATTCGGTTAGAGGCTCAAGTTGTTGCGGAAGTCTATCATATTCTTAGGGAAAAGGGCTACTCAACAAACGAACTGTATCTTGAATACTGGTATAACAAGAGGAAGAATGGAGAATATAAAAAGATGAAAGCCGATTTGATGTACGGTGAAACATATTCTGTGCAACTTGCAGAATTTAAAGTTATGTTTGATGATCACTTAAACCAGGATGGCTCCATTAAGAAAAATGGCCGCGATATCGTGAAGAAGGAATATGCCAAATTGAAAGATTATTCTGCATTTAGCGAGATTTCTGATTTATTCTTAGTTGTGGCTTATGTTGGGCCCCAGGAACTCTACAGGAAGAAAGTTTACTATGATTCTGTATTGGGCGCTTTTGATTCAAGGCATAACTTTCAAGGCATAAGAGGACAGCCGATAGAGGTTATCCCTTGTTAAAATCGTAAGTAGAGGGATTCTATAGCAATAAGGAAATTAAGGCATCTATTGAAGAAAACCCCAAAAAACGATTAAAGGGAGGTCTATCGTCAGGCAGAATTAAATGGAGAATGTGATTACATTTAAAGGTTCAGCAGTAAGTTGTTTACCCGTATTTTACTGCAACTGAAGGTAGGATGGAAAATGAATAAAGAGAAATCGGATCAACACACAATTACCTGGAAAGGACTGTTGTTCCCCTCACTGGAGAACTGTAGGCTCATTTTCAATGAAGGCCTGTATTTGCTCGAGGGTTCATTCACAGCCCGATTCAGAGAAACAGCACTATCTGTTGTTTACCAGGTACGCCTGGATGAAAGCTTCAACCTGTTAGATGCCAATTTAGAGGTAGTTTCTCCATGGAATAGGAATAAATTGGTGCTGAAGATTACTGACGGCTCTTGGTATGTGAATGGACAAAAGCGAGATGATCTTGAGAAGTGCACAGATATTGACATCGAACTCAGTCCATCAACAAATACACTGCCAATCCGCAGATGTTCCCTAAAGGTAGGGGATAAGGTTGATATTACCGTTGCTTGGATAAGAATCCCAAACCTTCAGATTGTTCCGGTTGATCAGAGTTACCAAAAGGTATCCGAGACCCAATATATTTACAGATCAAACAATTTTCAAGCTAGGCTTGAGGTCCATGGGAGTGGACTGGTGAAGAGTTACGAAGGTGTTTGGGAAGAATATTTACCTTAGTAGAAAAGAAGCCAATTATAATACTGATGACTTCAAAGGAGATGCGCTTAAACTTACTTTCGGTAATTTCTTGTAAGCTTTCACACATGGTCATTTGGGAAGCTTAGCGGATAGCTGGAGATTCCGGGGCTGAGCTTCAGAATTCTAATAATTTAGATTTATCTCATGACAGGAGAGAGACATTGGGCTATGCCGACATAATCTCGTCCGAAAAACCTACCCTTTGAAATCGGTTGGTTTATTTATATATCCCCTATCCATGTTTTCACTGTCCAATAAAGAGTTCTTTGTGGGACAGTTAAGTGTAGGACGAAGAAGCGACGTTTCAGATTCATTCTCTTCATTATATAATGATAGAACCATTATTGATTTTAAGGAGAGTTGACATACCTATAAGTGAATGAGGACAAGACTATCCCTTTTCTTGATACAATCCAATGCGGAGATAAAAATACTCTTATAAGAAAATTGCCCGATAAGAGTATTGATCTAATAATTACATCACCCCCGTATTTCCAACGAAGAGAGTATGGTGGAGGTGCTTGTGGAGAACCGCATAGTCGATGGGAAGAAGAAAGGGGGCGAAAAACATGCCAGTTAAAAATTTTAATATAACCGTACCATTTAACATGGGTGCGGTCAACGGTTTCAACTCCTCAAAGTTTTATCTTGGCCGCACCTGTATTTGATATTGCAGTTGCATTGAGTCAGTCTCGGGCTAAGGGAGAAAAACGAAAAATGAATGAAAGAGAGTCAAGAATCTTGAAATCTTGCAAGATGATATTGCATCTGATTAGGGAGCCGAACTGATGGTCCAAACTTCATTCAATATAAGGAATAATAAGATATCTGAAGAAACTGTTCAACAGCTAAAAACTCTTCTAAAAAAGCAATTTGAGGAATTACAGAATCAAATACCGAACCGGGTTGTACTAGATGAAATACTAAAAGGTAGAACTCTCACGCGTAGCGATCATCGTTTCATGTCGAAACCAGAGGATGTAACTGAACAAACATTGATCACTCCGATTTTTAGATTCCTAGGATATGTCGATAATCGCACCCTGTTCATAAGCACGGGTTCAAAAGACAAGGAACGAGAAAGCGATTACACCCTCGTAGTGAATGGAGAGAAAGTACTGGTGGAAGCTGAGCCTATTGGCAAAGACTTGTATTCCAATAAACACGTCGGTGTGGGTCAGCTGGAAGGGTACCTAGAAAAAAAGTCTTTCAAATCACAGATAGGCATTGCTTCAAATGGATACACGTGGGTATTATGTAAATATAATGACGAAAAGGTAAAGTTAGACATTATCAAAGAGATTGACCTCAGACCCGTTCTTTACTCTTTTATGGGACAAAATACCTTAGGCGATACCGAATCAATATTGGAAAATTTTTGTCTCACCTTTTCACAAAAGACCATAATTGAAACCGCCAAAGAACTGGAAATTAAGTTAGATGTTGCAAAAAGAGAAATTAGTAAAAAATTCTACGAGGATTACGTGAAGTATGTATTCGGTGTAACCAAGGAAGGTTCAAGTTCCTATGGACTTATAGACGGGATTCTTGGCAATAATTTAACTGAAGTAGACAAAAGGAAATTTGCCGTAACTTTTATGAATCGTTTGATCTTTATAAAATTCCTTGAGGACAGAGTCCTCTCTAGGCCGAATCTGTTGAAAGACCTTCTGGATAATTACAATAATATGAAAGAGAGTCTCCCAGGATCAACTTTCTATGAAATTTTTCTGAAACCGCTATTTTATGGAGTTTTCAATACAAGCAGGGAAACTAGAGATGAAAGTATCAGAACTTCTGAATTTTTTGCCGATTTGCCCTACCTGAATGGAGGTTTATTTAGAGAGAATATGTCAAATGAAAGCTCAATTAAAGTAAAAGATGATATAGTAACCACAATAATCAATGAACTTCTATTGAGTTATAATTTTAGCATAACACCAAAAGGAACATTAGTTGATGCTTCACTTTCCGCCGGAACTCTTGATCCGGATATCCTCGGGTATGTTTTTGAAAAAACCATCAATTTCCTTACATCTCCCGGTATTGATAATCGAAGAAAATTGAAAGGAGCGTATTATACTCCGGATCAAATAACTAAACATATGACAGAACAGGCCATATTTTATAAACTACTTTCAAAAATTAAGGAAGGCTTAAAAGATTCTGGCTGGGTTGAATCCGACATAGAACGATTCAATACTATTGAAGATGTAACCAACTTTCCACCCACTCACCAGGATACTATTAAAAGGGTTATGGAAAAAATAGACGAATTAAAAGTATTGGATCCAGCTTGTGGAAGCGGTCATTTTCTCACAAATGCAATGAAATTAATCGTATATGTTAGAAAAATGATGCTCAAAAACACAGACCAAGAAGTGGATGCGTATGAGTTGAAAAGAAGAACAGTCAGCTACAATCTATATGGTGTGGACATCGAGGAGCCAGCTGTCGAAATAGCGAAACTCAGAGTATGGCTGTCAATGATAGAGGAGATTAATGTTGAAAATGTAAGTTCTATAAAGACTCTACCTAATATTGAATACAATATAATCGTGGGAGACAGCCTTATAGGTTGGAACGATGAAGTCCTAATTCAGACCACTGTGGAAAATTTGATGAGTGATTCGAGCCTTCGTGACATATTAATAACTTTAGAAGTTGCGTATGTTGGTGTTACTGAAAGTAGAAACTTATTGAGATTGGCAAGAAAGCACTTGAGTGAAGAATATCCTAAACTGGAAGATGTAAAGAAAGCTTATGGATATTTAAAAAAAATATACACCCTGGAACAGGGAGAACGAGCAGTTCTGATTAAGGATATATTAGAAAAAATAAAGGCGAGACTCCTCGAATTCATCATACCTATGTTTGAAGAATATATAAACCAGAATTATGAAATCGTTCTTGGCAGCCATTCTCATGTCGATGCAAAGAATGGCGTCCATTGGTCTCTCAATTTTGTGGAAGCGATGTCTAATGGGGGATTCGACGTCGTTATCGGAAACCCCCCTTATGGTTATAAGTTCGATGAAACACCAAAGAAGTACTTAAGGGCTAAATTTAAAAGTAGTAGCCAGAACGGAAACTCTGCAATGATGTTTATCGAAAGATCAATTGATTTTCTGAAGGAAGATGGCTATCTTTGTTTCATAGTACCAAAATCCCTTGCCTACTCGCAAAGATGGGTAGATGGAAGGCATTTCGTTCTCAAACACTTGATTTGGACAATAGACGTCAGCAAAGCGTTCCAGGATGTTAAACTAGAACAGATGATAATTGGAATGATTAAAAATAGTAATACCGAATCGTACGAGAACGAAAGAATAGGAACTCCTTATAGAATTTCCTTAAAGAAGGATATCCTTGATCTGACTGACACGATATTATTTAGTGGTTCAAAAGGGGAACTTGATATTCTAAAGAAAATGAACGCTTCTAATTTGTATTTTAGAAACGTATCTCACACCAAGAGAGGATTGCCACTGCAATCGAAACTCAAAAAAACGGTTGGTAAATATGAAGTGATCAGAGGTAAAGACATTGGCCGTTTTACCATCTCAAATTCTCAATATTACCTTGATGATGCCGATATCATAGGTCACGAAGAAGAAGTCAGAGGGATGATTTCTTCCGAGAAAATTGTGTCTCAGAGAATTGTAGCACACATAAAAAATCCAGTTCCGCATCTTCTAATCATGAGTGCAGTGGACAGGGGAAGACGTGTGAACGTAGACACTGTCGAGAATACTTATATTCTGAATAATACGCTCTCTCCAGATTACCTCGTGGCGCTTCTTAATTCAGAATTAATATCTTGGTATTGTTATCACTTTGTTTTCTCAAACGCTATTCGCAGCATGGATTTGGATGATTATTACATTGGGAAAATACCGCTCCCGTCAGATAAAAAGAAGATTGATGAAATCTTGAAGTTTCTTTCGGAAAACAAGGAGCAACTGGCATTTGACGTCCACTTAAAAGAAAAAATGGATGATTTGATTAATGAAGCATATCGTTTAACTCAAAATGAAAAAAAGCTGATAAAAGAGGGCATTTCTAACTGAAGATTATATTCAAAAATATAATTATTTGAGTGACTATAACGTATAATGCTTAATATGAATGTAGCCCCCTCCGATTGCGGTGCTGAGAGAGACCGGCGGAACCAATGGATAAATGATTTGATCAAGCAACATTGTAATGGCATAAACGACGCAAGAACAAATGGAGCAATAGTTAATGCAATTACTTTCTTTATGGAGGCACTTGGGTGTTATCAGAATGCAAATTACGTCGCTTGTGCTTCAATGTGCGGAGCAGCAGTTGAAAATGTGCTCTTGGAACTACTACTATATGACCATAAGTATGCCGTTAGAGTTAATTCAAGCGGAAACTATGCCTGGAGCTATGTGCAGGAATTTAAAGACGGCAAATTCAGAGACTATTTTAGAGAAATGGTATCACCAGAAAAGAATAGGTTTCGGAAACGGGAGGAAACTATCAAGTGCCTGATGGATTCGAATAGACTTGATTGCGGAACTGCAAAAGTTACAAAAGGAATCCTAGATCTCAGAGATCAAGCGATGCATTATATGGAGAATACGTGGAGAAAATTCTTTAAAAATGTCGCCGAAACCCCAATCAATGAAGAACATTTTTGGCCATTCGAAGAGGATAAAGTTAGGGGCGTCATAGAAGATACGATTTGTGTACTTTCGTATGCGTCTAAGCTGTTCTTGGCTAAAGTAAACAAAGCATCTTCCATTTGAGGATATTCTTTACGTTTCAACCTTACTTTTCGGAAATGCCGCAGAAGATGATCGGCTATGCCAATCCACTGGACCACAATGGAAGGAATAGGTTGGGATGCGGGTACTGGCATAAATACGTTGTTGATTAAAAGGTCATCCATAGTTCTAGCGTTCTTTATCTTAAGCAAAGAAGTGAACTTTCCTCCTCTGAAGGTCTGTTTCCTTCCCCTTGGTATAAGCTTAATTTGAACAGCTTCTCCTAGCCTGAGAATCTTGCATCTGCCAACTCGCAATTCTTCCAAGTAACTTTTTGAATGGTGATCCTGAAATTCCCTGAAGTTCTGTTGACTGAGTTCCCCCCCTTCACACTACATAGAGTTTTGTTAGTTCCTTATTGTCTGCATCATACAGGGCGAGATATCTTGGAACTATCCCTACCCTAATGAACCCCCAGGCCTTGTGATCTGTTACGAAGTCTAGGCCTGTGCCGGGTCCATAATCTCTGAATGCCCTAATGAGAACCAAATCGTCAGATCTAGAATGTTCAGGGCTTCCTGGACTTCTCAAGCTCCTTCCTAAGAAGATCATTTACAAGCTCAGGAACGGCCTGCTCCTCTATTATCCTAAATTAAGATTAAAATTGGAAGAACCCGAATTTCAATGAAGATGATTTACCCAAACAATCAATCGAGGATGAGCTAAATATCTATGTCTATGTTCATTTCTTACTTTTCACCCTCAAGCTTTCGACTAGAATTGATAAAATTATGCTTATAGATGCCCCTGAGAAGATACCGTATGTTGTCCTTTCGGAATTTGAATACGGCTGGAAATGTGTAAAAAATATACTGGTGTTATTAGAAGTCAACAGTGCGTCTGTAGTTGATAGGCTGAATTCTATCCTTGATCCGTTATGGGGCATTGGTAATAAAGCTACCAAGAGCGTAAATTGTTCTGTTCCCGACACTTTAATGTTAGCTTTAACACTGGTTACTGATCCTGACTGATATATCTCAGTTCCTGAACCATTGATATTGAAATTGGAGAATAAAGGTACATTAGGGTTGCTTCTGATATCGGAAATGAATGAATCGGGTATTATTATTTGACCTGTTATTTCGAGTTGCATAGTGATTACGTCCGTATTGTATATATATAACTTTGGAAGATCAAAGTTTGTGTAATTACCGTTGAGCAAAAGATCGTAAGGCAAAGTAGATATGCCCATAATCGCAGATGGTCCATAATATAAAGGATGTAATGTTATAGATGCTAGGACTGGAGATGTGCTTGGATCAACTATATTAAGATCCGAAAGAGAAGATATATTATCAACATTCCGGAAAATTCCGATCATTGGTGAAGATCCATTCAGTGAAGTCAATGTAACTGAGGCAGTTCCAAAATCCAATCCAATTAGACTTGCGACAGGTGTCACTCCATTATAATTCTCAAAAGAAAGAGAGGATATTCCAGATGGGGATATCAAAGAAGTTGAATTGAATATATTAACTATCATACCTAAACCATTAGCAGAGAATGAAATGATCTTAGCAGCTGCTGGTGAATTTCTATATGGCATTATTTTCAATCCAGAAACAAACTGGCTTAATTCGTCTCGAACTGGTATAGTTAAGCTGAGTGCTATTCCAGACGAATTAAATACCTCGCTCGTGTTAGATTTCTCGCTGAATGCTACAATAGAACTCACACGTTCCGGATCCACCTTACTCTGATTTACGTATATTAACCCGGAAGTTATTATGGCAATTAGAACTGCTGAAATTAAAATTTTTTTGACCTTTGGCACTCTCTTGCTATGGTGAAATCATTTTAAAACTTATTGTAGGCTTGTGTTTTTAGGAATGAGGAGGCTTGTAATTTTAATATTTCAGGTACGCCATTCAATCACTCTCCCAATGAATAGTGTCATAATTCTAGTATAATACTTTAGATACGTTTGGGGAGAAAAATGAAAAAGAAAATCTCATGAAAAAAGAACGGATGCATCTAGGAACGACCCGGGAGGCAATAAACAATGGAATAATCGGACGAAAGTATATCGGAAGTAGACAATGTCGTATCGAAACATAGCAAAAATTTAATTTTTAGGCCCTCCCATTGTAGCCGGCGGATGCAACAATTGAAAATATATCTTTATCCTTTAGAATACTCTCTAGGACACCCTTGAACATAAAAGCTTGGGCGTTTCCTGTTTTCTCCTGTATCATAATCAGCTCCATTACTTTTGATATGAACTCTACAGGATATTCTCCGTATCCATCCAACGCAGCAAACTGGGAGAGGTTATTCTCGTTACTAAATTTGATTTCACATTTCTGTTGTTCCTCCTTGCTGGCAAATGGTCTTACCTTATCCCACATACCAAGAAGGAAACGGATAAAGTTCTTGGTGAGTTCTAGTTCATGTTCTTTCTTTATTATAAGGTCAATGGCCCAATGAAGGTGTTTTGGAGTTCTGACCTGTTTTCCCCTCTCCTGGTATTTTACTATAATATCAAAATCAGGATTCTGACCCCTCGATCCCTGAAATATTCCTATAACTGTACCGTTCCTGAGCGCTATGTCCTTGAAAGACCTTTGTCGCCCTCCGTTACCGTCCCTCTTTGATATCTCCATGTGGTTCCATGAGATAGACGTATATGGCGGTTCTTGCGCATAGATAGATATAAATCAACATTAGTATTAAGGAATTCTGATATGAGTAAAACTTCAATAAATATCACTGTAGATAGGGAAGTGCTTGACCAGTTCAAGAAATTGTGTAACTCAATGGATATAAAAATGTCAACAAAGATAAACTCGCTCATGCGTGAATGGAATACAAGGATGGAGGATAGTAAATAATGAACCATCGGATATATGGAGGAGATGCCTTAGAAATTCTGAAGACCTTCCAGGAAAACTCTATTGACCTCGTTTTTGCCGACCCCCCATATGGTTTGGCGAAGAAGAAGGGGTTGGGGTGGAAATACAGTAAACATATAACGTTGGAAGAGACATGGGATCTGTTTACAAAGGATGAGTTCTTTGAGTTCAACCTCAATTGGATAACGGAAAGCCTGCGAATCCTGAAACCGGGTGGCAGTTTATGGGTATGTGGATCCTTTCACAACATCTACCAAATTGGGTTCATATTGCAGCACCTAGATGCAAAGATTAACAACAGCATAATATGGTACAAGCCGAACGCGCAACCGAACATAACCAGGAGGATGTTCACAGAGAGCACTGAGCAACTCATATGGGCGGCCAAAAACCATACAAAAAAGAAGTGGATATTCAACTATGATGTTATGAGAGCTCTGAATGACGGAAAACAGATGAGGAATCTGTGGGAGATACCACTAACCCCGAGAAAGGAGAAATGGGCTGGCGAGCACCCAACCCAGAAACCTATTGAACTCCTGAAAAGGATAATTCTTGCAAGTACCAACGAAGGTGACACTGTGCTTGACCCATTTCTTGGTTCAGGCACAACGTCAGTTGTGGCGGAATTCTATGGTAGAAACTCCATAGGCATTGAGAAGAACCCTGATTACATTCCAATCATAAAAAGGAGGCTTAACCCCTCACAGAAGACTGTTTCCGAACAGGGAGAGAATGTCGAATTCATCCAGTTGTACTAGCTTTTATAGCCGAAATCAGTACGCATAAGGAATTAGCTTAGAACGCTGTTTTGGTCTCAGTTCCATGGCCTGTTCAAAAGTCTCAGCATAGATGAACTTATCTGCTAACGCCCTGTATGGAACCCATGTTCCGGCAAGAATCTTAATTATATGACATCTACTGCAATTGAATCAGCTATATTATTTAACCCACAATATATTGGGATGGGGCTATTCTCCTAAGTGTCATTATTGTCCATATGAAGGTGTGTTAATGACTCAGTTTCAGAAAAAGCCAAGCCTGAACCTCCATAGTAAATTATGCGTAATAATTAAACCAAGTACCACAATTACCATTAATGCCACAATTTATGGGATCATCTAAACTTCAAAATAGGTCTGCATCTAAATCTATTACTGTACCGGTCTCTGTCCAGAAAGCGCTGGATGTTATACCCGGGGATGTTATAGGATATTACATTGATGACGGAAAGGTAATCATAAAAAAAATAGATTGAACTATTTTGCACCGCTTATGTTATTTCCAACCGATGCCTTTCTTATGACATCAAATTTGCTGGTGTCCGGAGGCTAGATAAGTGCGTACCAGGGCTTTTCAGTTTCATATGAGGACAATATAAATTACGATAACATGAGAGGGAAACCCCTGTTTTTAGGTGCTGTGTTGAACAAATATTTAAACAACTTGTAGTTCGTAGCGATATTTCCTTTACGCTTCTAGCTCCTTCTGTTCGTGATCTGATATTTCAACATCCCATTTGTGTACTTCCGCCTGGTTATTTTTCAGGAACTCAACAATTGCTTCACTTGCCTCCGACTTGGTGACAATAACGCCATTGGCATACTTCACATATCTGTAGTTGTCAAGGAATCCCGGTATCCGTTTATGGTATTTACCATAATGTGAGGAGTTGTTGTAACTGTAAAGCTTCCTGTAAAATCTCGAGTAAGAACCGGGACTGACACCCTTCTTCGACCGGGGTATTGTGAAAACAATCAGTGTGCCCTTCATATCCAGATTAAGCGGAATTGCGATATAAATATATGACTGTATGTACATACAGTTATAATGCCGAGATGGGGGAAACCTTACAGGGACAGGAGAAACTGGAAGGAATACAACGAGGAACTGGTAATAAGAGGGAAATTCTTCCTCGATCTGGATTTCGCAGATCAGTGGGATTCAGAACTGAATGCAATGAATAAGGGAAAAAGTGGATCACCATATCTCTTCCCGGAATCGTTCATGCAGTTCATGATGATCTGGCACCAGTATCTGGACTACCGTGGTCTTGAGGGAATGGCAAGATCACTTGTGGATCTTGGAATAATACCATATTATGGTGATTACACCACCATATGGTACCGCATTCATGAAAAGAAACCTGATCTCGATATTTCAGGCATGCAGTATGCTGAACTTGGTACAGATGGTACTGGATTGAAGACGAACAATGCAGGACCCTACAGGATAACAAAATATGGAGATCCAGATGCCAGGAAGAGAAAGCATCTTGTCGTTATCATAACAGCAGATGTGAAGACGAAAAAGATCATAGGGATAGAATCACACATAGAAGGTACCGGACCGTCGGAACCTGAAGCAGCTGCAAAACATGTCAGAAACGCCACAATGAAGGATGTGAAGAACAGGGAATTCTATGGTGACGGTGCATTCGATGT
>JAJZXP010000062.1 GCA_021806345.1 Thermoplasmata archaeon
GAACTCGAGAGAATGAAGCTCGAAGAGGCCAAAGATAAGATCGAACGAAGAAAATACCTAATAAGGAAAACGAAAGAACTCCGAGCGCAAGGGTTCACTATTCGTGAAATCGCATCAGAACTGCAGATCGGACTCGGAACTGCCCAAAGGATGCTGCAAGGATAATTTTAAAAATATGTTTTGTACCATGTTCTGCGTTCCATCATTTTTCATTCCTATAATTAATTAATTAACAGACGTCTCATGAAAAGTTTTTTCGGTTTTTTTCTCTCAAGTTTCGTGCAGGTGAATATCTGATTGGGTTTGCAAACAAATACATTCACAATACATGCGTGCGAAACCATCAACTCGGATCCTTGACATGAGGTCAAGACTATAGTCATCATTTCAAGTTAAATCAAAACGAGTTTTATCTCAATAATTTTTAATCCGGATCCTTCGATGGTATAATTTTACATCCCATTACCATTTCTTTCAAATTTGGGTCGTTCTGCTCTATTTTATTGCCGGCTTGAGAGAAAAGGATCTATCGACATGGTTCGAAATTGTAGACATCACTTTCATGTTCGCATGAAACAGACTTAGACCACTTTATCTTTGGAATAAAACGTTTCTGATTCTTGGGCAAAAGGGGAAGTCAGTAGATATCTAACCGGTCAGAAGAAAGGCTAAATTGCATCGCAAGCCTAATAAAGTGAGAGAGGTTAAGTAGAATCATGAAAGAAAATGAGATAAGCTTTCTAAACGGCTATATAAAAACGAGTCTTATGCTCGCCAGGAAAATAAGGATAGCCAAAACGTTAGACGAGGTAAAGGAGATTGCCGCAGAGATTGAAGAAAAGGCAATGAAAAAATTGGAAGAAACAATACAAGGCCTCTGAAGAACTCTTTTCATTGACATCTAAAATCTGACATACTAATGGGAAAAAAGATTAATGAGACGAAAAATGAATTTACGACGTACAAGAAAACATAGTCAATCTGCTCACTGTTAATTTAAGTGTTGAATTGATGAAAAGCTATTAACGCATCGCTTGCTGACATCGAATGAGGTATCCTAAATGGAATATGAATCGTTTGTTATTGAAAAAGTTGGAAGAAAGTGGAAAGTGGTTGGTTCCACTGATGAATGGATATTCAGAAGAGTCTTTAACAGAAAATGGAAAGCAAAGATTGCAGTTGAAGTCTATAAGTCAGGTGGGAAATGGAAGGATTACTGTGAAAAGATAAATCAAGAACCTAGTCATAGGCCGCAACCATCCCATGCAATTGAGACTATGCGCAAAGCCAATGAGGAAATCACAAAATTGTCACCTACCTGCGAAGAAATAGCTGCTTACGGAGAATATCTATATGCAACTAGTAATAATTATGGGATTGTAACATTGACAAATGGAAATAATTACTTCCAAAGGTTACATGACACTTGGTACGAGCATTCCAAGTATGGGGGTAGAGTCCGTATAGATCTTGGATGCAACGGTTATCACCTTATGTTCACAAAGAATACATATATGGATTTTATCGATTTTATTAAGAAAAGAAGAATTGCATGAGTAATATCAAATTTTGGATGTGATATTCAAAAAATTTCTATTAGTAAACGGTGAGCCGTTCAGGTTAAAGATATCTGCACCTTCCCTTTAGCCTTGTCGTAAGTTCGATTTTATTAATTTCTTCCTTCCATGTTCTTTTAGCATCTGAATTTCAATATAAACAATCTCTTCTGAGACTTGTTGTGACAATAATGCGGACACAAATGAAGAGTGGATATCAGGCAGAAGGTATATTAATATGGAGGAGAATTAGAGAGAATGTATAGGGTCTTTTCAAAATTACGGCAAATCATGTGTGCTATCACATTGTCTATCCTGATATTTCTTTTTTCTCTTTTTATGTGCGAAAAGGTTTTAACATTTTAGAAAATGACTTATCGATCAACATGGACAAAGCGGACTTTTCTGGAAGCAATTGGGAAGATCTTGTTGATGATTTCATATTACATGATTTTGCTAAGTTTAATGAATATGTTGAGCGTGGCGAAGAGCTAGTAAAACAAGCTTTAAGGGATATCCCACAGGAAGCATACAGCAGACTGAGGGAACTGCTCTTAAGATTCGTTCTTGAAAGTGACAAAGAGACATTCCCTAAAATGAAGGTAGTTGTTGATTCCAACGTGATAATTTCAGAAGCGTTCAGAGTTGGAAATGGGAAGCTATCGACTACGCTGAGGATTTTTGATTCTCCATTGGTAGAGCTATATGCTCCAAGAGTCATAGAAGACGAAGTGCTGGAACAGATTCGCGAAGATCTCCCATCTGGTTGCTCGTTAGATCAAGCAATCTCATGGGCAAAAAAACTTCTCGGGAAGATAAAATTACTTGATGAGATAGGCAATGATGCAATAAAAAAGGCTAAACAAAAACTGGATACTCGTGTGTTCGGGAAAGATTATCTTTTTTTGGGTGTTTCGTTTCAGATCGGAGCTGGAGCGATTATTAGCAACGATAAGAAAGCTTTCTCGAATTCTGACTTGCCTGAGCTATGGCATGTTGGAAGGCTTGCAGATCTGGTTTTGGTTAGAGAGGGAGGGTATGTTTCACTTTTTGTGCTTTCGGGATCTCTGAATATTGCCATTAGTGTTTCCCAAAATTTGCTTCTAGCTATCAGCAGTATTCTTATGGAAGTAGGAAATATCGTTGCAATCATAGCAAGTGCTATCCTGAAAGGAAGTGTTGGTATTTTGAATAATATACCTGCATGGGCATGGGCTGCAATAATTGCAGTTGGTGCAATTGCACTAATATATATTTTAATTGATAAGGAAAGAAGAGATGCTGTCTCAGACGCGCTTGGTGGGCTTATAGAATCTCTCAAAAATTTAGTCTCTAATGCAATAAAAGCCTTCAAATCTTTGGCAGACGGATTTTGGCGGTTAGTTACCTCGTTCTTCATACTGTTTATTCCCGTGATAAATAATTTCCTCATTGGTGTGGGAGTTGCTATGAACCTAACAATGGAACTGCTTAGAGAAATAGAATGGGATGGAAATACGCGTAATACAGGTTCAGGGGGTAACCCATTCTGACTTAGGTTCATAATGCTGCACACTAATCTTTTGACAGACTACTTTGATTTCTGGTCCAAAAGAGAAAAGAATCTATATAAATTAAAGATCATATTTGGATCTACCCAAAAAAGTTATAGGTGGGGCTTTGAAGGTGAATCAATAGGACAATCATCAAAGGAATAATAATTCTTTCAGGATTAGACATTATCAAATTCCCGTTGATAAGTATCTATGATACCACTAGGATGTCCTTAGAAGTATCTCCGAAGATAATTATCTGAATAATACAATAATTAATTCTTAGCTCTCCTCCTAATCGGCCAAAATATTTATTTATAGCTTTCAGAGATCTATTTGATATCTAATGAAAAAGATACCAATGAATGTAACAAACAGACTCGAGATAGAAGGGATACAGGGATTCTTTGTGAAGACAGTGACAAGATTCGGAACAAGTGCAAAGGTGGATTGCCCAAAAGAATTCATAGGAAGGACAGTATATTTAGTAATACTATGAACAATCCAACAAGACTCCTGACATCATTGAGCGCTCTTGAACGCTTCACCAACGATGCTCTAAGACTCAAGCATTGTGTAGTTCAGCTTTCTAACGCTGAGTGTAAATAGCTTTTCTCTATATTTATCATCGTCTGTGATACTATTTATTTCCTTTTCTATACTCTTCCTCCATGTATCGAGGTCTTGCTCAAATTCCTTCAAGACTTTCTTGGGATCTTTAGGTACGGGTGTGCTGTCTAGGCCTCTTAATGCGCAGTAATAGACATATTTAGCCATTTCTGGCGTGTCGTAATAATCCTTCTTGCCGTCGATAGATATGTAATGGCCTACAAGATCCCTCCCTTGCGATATCTTTGAACCTTTCCTTATTTTTATTGTCCCTATGGTCTTGCTCACGTAGTCCTGCGGGAAGACCTTTACATTGATGCGTGCGATTATGTCATCGGCTGCCTTCGATAGAGATACTTTATCTTTTTTACTGGTAGTTTTAACGCTCAACGCCTTATCCAGCCTTCCCTTTACTATACTAACAATGCTTGGATAGTAAGCCTTCAGGAATTTGTCTGGATCCTTGAGTCCTAAAGCTTTTAGGATAATCCGATCAAGTTCCAATCGGTCTTGCTTGACTGAATTAAGACTGAAATTCCCCTTCATATCCCATATCTCTTCAAACACGGACCCAATCTTCCTTTTTTCCATTTTGCCTATTATGCTTTCGAGTTTATGATAATGCGGCCTCATTACCTCGGGGTCTGGTACAGGGAATTTCTGCGCCTCATAGACCATAAAGCCTACCGGTGCTCCACCCCCGCCATAATTCCTTCCATATAGATCTGGATACAGGTAGGTAAGGGATGAATTAAGAAATGAATATACTGTCAAGAGATCGTTTGAAAATTCCTCCAGCATCTTGCCAAAATACATAGTGTGATCTAATAAGCACGTAGTTTTTGGAAACAGGAAATTTGAGGAAAAGTACATTGTTAGTGCTATATCTGGTTGCACTATTGGGGACAATTTCCACCAAGGATTATGCGCCTTACAGGTTGGTCTCTCTGAATATGGTTCACCCGCTGGATTCCTCTCCCCGTACTCTATGTATTCAAGAGCATGTTTCTTGATCTTGCTCCTTTCTGTTTCCTCTATAAGTACGACGTATTTCTTTGTTGGATCGTTGAACACAAGCTTGCCAGGCAAAGTAAACTCCTTCGGGCCCTTTAATATTGGCTTCAGGTAATCTGCTTCTATAGAGTGCACAGCTCCCAACCCATCCTTTATTATCCTTATCCTGTTTTTCTCTCCTCTCCACAGGCCGAAGATTTTCTTGAGATCCTCATCGCTGTATTCGTCCGTAACGTCCATTACGTAGAAGAATTCATTGGCTCCGGTCTTGATGCCAAACTGGACGTTCATTATAGTATCAAGCGGCGCCATATTCCTGTTGTTCACGATCTCAAAGAACTCGTCCGGCCCCCTTAGGTATGGGAAGAGCTTGCTTTTCATACTATCGTTGAGGTCTAAATCGCCCTGCCTGATGCTTCGCACAATTGTTATCCCATTTATGTCCTTATTTTTCTCAATGGCATCCGCTATCCTGATAGCATCATCGATATTTCCGATTATTTCCGATATCTTCCTATTGATTCGGATGAACTTGATTTCATTGTTCTTCCTCGCCTCTTCGTTGTCTATTCTTTCTAGTACCGTTATTACCGTATTCACTAAAGCATCCTCAAACCATCTCTCAACAGAGGAATCGATAATGTACCTTATCTTGAAATACCTATTCAAAAATTTCTTAAACCCCTCTCCGTACTCAACGTTCATCCACGTATCGGAGGTAAGGAAACCTACCATTGAACCTTCCTTGAGAAATGGCAATATGTAATACCAGAAATATATGTGAAAATCGGCACCTTTATCGGGAATATACAAATATTCTTCATCTTTCCTGATATTATTAGCGAAACCATTTTTCTTTAGGAAATTCCCTACCTTTGTCCTCTCATCTTCCTTGTTTTGTATTTGTTCTTGCCTTATGTATGGCAGGTTCCCAACAAATGCATCTATGGGCTTAAATGATACCACCTTTGCCCCGCCGTTCAGAAGCTTAGTATCGTTTTCGATCCTCTCCTCAAATTCCGTCCTGAGCTTCGGGATTACGTTGCTTCTCTCAATATCCAGGAAATCCTTTCTCAGTATATTCGGGTAAGCTTCTGGATTGAGCTTTAAGAACTTAGAGGCAAGTGCAATCGTTGCCAGGTGCGCCGGATAGGGCGCTATATCCGATCCAAATATATCCTCCATGACAGCTTCCCGTGTGGCCTCATTGTCTCTTCCATGAAGCTTTAGTTTTAAGTCAAAGGCCCTTGATAGAAAAGTGCCAGATCCACATGCTGGATCCATGACCCTTGCATTCTTATTCTTTATAGTTAGTGCGTTTATCAGATCGACTACGGGTATCGGTGTATAGTACTGCCCATTGGCGTGCCTCTCCTCCGGGCTAATAAGCCTGTCATATATATTTCCGAGAAGGTCCTGCGATAGCTTAGCAAAATCGTAATCCTCGAGGAAATTGATCAGAGCGTTAATGGAATCTAAATTGTCTTCATTCTCGAATGGTATAAGATCCGCTTCTGTATTCTCGAATACAGTCTCGTAATCTCCAGAAACTTTTTTCGCATTATCGAAGCATGAATCAAGCTCAGCTTTTAGATCGTCAATACTCATTTTCTCTGCGTCAATCTTCGTGATAGTCGGGAACATCCTTTTGAGCACGTAATAGAAGACGATCTTGTTGGCAAGGACATAAAGGCTGTATTTGGCTATCTTTTCGCGGTCAGAATCATCGAAACCGATCTTTGGTGGATAGCCTTGATCCTTCCACCATCCCTGAAGGATCTTATTAGGTACGTGATTTTTGACAATGGCTGCAGCGCTTTCCAGGTGTGCATTCAATCCTAATAAGAAACTCTCGCCAATCGGTTTGTAATAGGCCTTCTTAACACCTGCATCTAGATCCTTAATATAGAGAGTAAGATCCTGCATCTTTGTCTTTATGTCTTTCCTGACATCATCATCTTCAAAGTCCGCGTCCTTCCTTATTTTCCTGTCAAGGTATACCGTGTATACGTCTCTGGCCATAAGTGGTTTGTTGATGTCGTGATTATCCCATAGTATTGTCTCATTGAAGTTAGAGGTCATGAAGTACCTCGGGGGCGGATTCTCGTTGCTCGCTTTCAAGAAAGCGTCCTTAACGACATTGATATTTCTAGGCGTCTTACCCTCAATAGTGGTGGGTCGCTTGAACTCTACAGTGCATATAAGCCGATTCTTGTAGTATATGGTAAGATCCATTCTCATTGCCTTGCCAGAATGTTGCTCAACCTCTCCTCTGAAATCGCCGAGCTGGTCTATGTCGCTTTTTATATCAGCGACGAGAGTGCGTTCGTCAACACTCATTTCGATCCTTCCATCCATCCTCTCATCTGAAGTTTATCTTCTTCTGAGCTAATTATCACAAGTGTTATTATTTTACATGTCTATAAATTTTTGTCTTCTTTTCCCGTAAAGCAGGCTTCTTAATGTAGCCCCTTCAATCTTTCTCCCCCAGGATGGAGACCAAAAACGGTAATAGCCCTCTCAATATCAGTCATGTCTTCATTATAGAATAGAACTGCAATGCAAGATAAAATCATCCATCTTTGGAGTTTTTAGGCTTTTACATTGTTTAGAGCTAAAACAATGAGCCGATTTTTCCCACATGGGATACCGTGTATGTTGACGCGCACAGGAAAACGGAATAGTACATCAAAAATACATTTTACGGCATTTGTTTGCGGAAAGCTGAACATTTTTTTCTCATAAGAGGTATAGAGTATATTTGGCGCGCGGGATGAACTGAATTTTCAACGAACATCAGATATCGAATCTCATTGTTTTGTTAATCTCAACCTCGAAAGCACGATCGGACGGATCAAGTGGGCGGTCAGGAGGCTCCAGGGTAGAGGAAATATTCCAGTTAAGGGTATCTTGGGTAAGACGGTCCTTACTCAAGATAGACAATAGAAAGGAACTTGACACGTGTAAAGAAGCAGTGGAGAAAAATAATAGTCCCCTTGAATGCTCGATGACGACTCTATAGGAGCTAAACCTATGCGTTCAAGTCTAACTTAGAGTTGAACATTTATTGAAGATTTTATATTTTATATTCTTAAGTCGATAAATAACGTATGCCGATCGATGTTCAAGTCCTAATGTAAGAGTTGAACATTCAAATTAGAAGAGTACGGTCATCTTCATTCTGTATCCGCGTCATGGAAGCTAAATCGATAGATCAAGATGAATCGCGTAAACATACGTAAATAGTGCTAATATTCGACCAAAATGATATTCGGTTTTTGAGATACTCATTACAAGAGATAGTTTAACATACTCAAGTTGCATACATGTTCTGGGAGGGGAAGTGTATATGCAAAGGCAGCTTGAAAACCTAAATGATCCAGGATTTGCTTATGCATCGTATTTTCTAATTAAGAGTTACCAAAGTGAAAATCGTTCAGTTCCTAGTGGGTTATACTTTAATAAGGCAATGTCGTTTGTTAATGCCGAGATGAAAAAGAGAAAGGAAGATATTAAACTCCCACACTCTTGGTACAGATGGGGAGACGAGGTTGTTAGATACTATATGCCCAGGGAATTGACGTGGACTCATGAAGAGGCAGGCTATACTAAAGTAAATTGGGGGGGTACGCCGCCCCGCATCAATGATAGCATTAAAAATGATGTTGAAGCACTTATAAAAGAGTTTCTACAAAGGTATCCAGTAAATAGCGATAGTTGGTATGAAGAATTGTTAGCTGATCATTACGATGGAGCACCCTTTGAATTTCAAAGAGCCTTTAAGAGTTCAAGGGACATTTTGTTCGACAGGACCAGACCTGATAAAAGTGAAAGAAACTATGCTAGCAGTGAAATTTTGCTAGATATATACAAAAAGGCATTTTCGACTTTTCCGAGCGACAAACTATTCCATCCAGTAAAGAAATTCATTCCTACTTTTTTGAGCCTTATTGCTTATCCCTTATCTGGTTCTAAGGAAGATTTATTGATGGCCAATGAAATTTCAGAAGAATTCTGGTACTGGTTTTGCTATTTCTTAAGGGTACATCCTCTCGCGCATGAAAATATAGATGAGGATACGGTAGTCTACTGGAAGTCACAACTTGAGCCCGAAACCTCTCGTTTCTTTCGGAATTTTGATGACTACGCAAAACGTCTTTCCGAAAAGTTCCCAGAAATATTAAAAGATGACCTATTAGTTGCTCATGTTCAAGAGGAAACAAAAAGATTACAAGAGTGGGAGGAAAGAATGGCAAATTTCGAGGAGATAATTGATGGTTTGGATGATTTTTTGTCAGGTAAAATTGGTCTAAAAAAGAATTCTGATACCTAAGGGGATTCCTCTTGTCTTCACCTCCAATTGTTATTGATACCTGTTCATTTAAAGATAAGGATTTCATCAAAAGATTGTCGTCCTACCATGGTAGAAAAATAATATCCACCATAACATATGCAGAAATGCAGTTTTTTCTTCTTTTTATGAAAGGGAAAGAGAGCACATATTTCGATAAAATCTTGAGCATGGGAGGAATAGAAATTGAAGCTTATTCCAAGGGACAAGGGCTAACGACAGCAAAATTTGGCATGGATATGGGAGATTTTTCCAAATCGTTTAGGGACTATGCTATTGCATCGCATGCCTCTATACCACCTTGGATTGTTGTCACAAGCAACAAGAAAGATTTTGAATTCCTCAACGGAAGAGTAATGTCGCCTTCCGAGTTTAGATCATCATATATGCAGTGAATATAGTTCCCTAACTCTAATATTTTGGATGGATGAAGTGGTTATTGATTTCCCAGTAATTCGATTTGGAATTAGGCATAGTTTCTCCAATTTGATAATTACTATAGACAATATTTTTCCCTTTGAAAATGATAACATCGATCTTGATCTCCGTCGATTGATTTTTACCCTAGAACCACGAATAAAATGAGGTAAAAGGTCTCAAATTTGAAAGAAATGATAATGGAGTGTAAAATTATACCTTTGAAGAATCTGAATTCAAAATTATCGAGACAAAACTCATTCTGATTTAATCTGAAATGATAACTACGATCTCGACTTGACATTTAAGACCGTATTGACGATTTCGCATGCATATAATGTGAATGTATTTATTTGCAAACCTAATCAGATATTCACAGAAAAACAAATTAATAAGAAATACTTGCCGACCAAGTAATTCTAATAGATAAATTCTTATTTCCTTAAATTAATTTAGTCTTACAATGAGAGGCCATGGGAGACAAAATGAGATAGGAGATGATAAGACATAAACATAACATTATTAGTTACTGCTGTTTCTGCTGTTGTCTCGGGTGTAATATCACTTTTAGTTTTTCTGTATTCTCAGTATTTTTTAATGCAAAAATCAAGACGTCGGATCATTAGAACAATTTTTCGCAAAATGGTAATCAGGACAAAGAATGGAAAAGAATCTACTTTACTTGACGTATACAATTACGTGTTTTCCGCAAAGATTATGGAAAAAATTTTGTTTTTTGGAGTATTTTCAATTGTTTCCCTCCTGATACTACCGCATTTTGGTGAGCATAATTTGATTTGGATAGATATGGTTCTGGAGATTGCCTACGTTTTTATATTTATATTTCTATTTTTGTTTCTTGCCGTATATAGCGGTTTTAAATCAACAAAACCCGGCGAACTGAGTATCATTCATTATATCATATCGAGATCATTACAGGCCTACAACACAGATTTGGTCGAGGGATGGATTCTGTTCATTATCTACTCTGTTCTTTTGATTTTACAAAATTATGTTTTTCTTTTAGAATACGGCGTATTGCTAGGTATGTTTACTATTGTATTATCTGTATCATTCATATTTATCCCTGTATCATCGAGATTCCTTGATAAATACGGACATCATATTCTTGATCTGGAGTCAATAATTTTCAACGACGGTTTGAAAAAAGTCAAAATAAAACTGTATATTGGGTCAAGTCCGGAAATAAAAGGCGAAATAGAAGACATAAGAGACGAATTAACGGTGTGTACTAATAGGGCAAATGAGAGGGGCACCCTTTACGTACCATGGGAAAACATTTTGAGTTTCGAAATCGTGGAAGAAATTGTTCATTGACATTTCAAAAGTATAAGCCGATCTATATCAATTCTAAAAAAATACAGAGGTTAAATAGCGATTCCGTTCTAATAAACCAACAAAGATCTTTAGAGATTTCCCATAGTTTCTTCCAATTTTTTCATTGCCTTTTCTTCGATTTCAGATGCAATCTCCTTTACCTCATCTAACGTCTTGGCCATCCTTATTTTTCTGGCGAGTCTAAGACTCGTTTTTATATAGCCGTTTAGAAAGCTTATCTCATTTTCTTTCATGATTCTACTTAACCTCTCTCACTTTATTAGGCTTGCGATGCAACTTGACCTTTATTTTATAGGAGACAACCGCCTCAAGGTATTCTTCATTGTTCCGGCGTGTATTAATGACCTTTTTTAATTTCCGTTCGCTTCTTTTCGTTAACAGATATATCTATATGTTGGGTGATAGCCGATTTTCGGTACAAAAGTCCTAAAAAACTGAATAAAACGGTAATCAAAAGTAAAAAATAATCGATAACAAACAAAACGTATGGTATAGTCCGGATATCAACTTTTCAAGGTCCGAATAATAGTCCTAAGACGGAAGCTTGATCACTGCTTTGTCTCCTTTCGGATATATCTGTACAAGTTCCCATCCATTGTTGAGGTACGTCTCCAGCTCCCCTTCAGGTATGGTCTTGTGCTTATTGCCGTTGTTAAGGATCTCAGCTTTCTTATCCTTGAAAATCTCCTTCAACCTTTCCTGAAGTTCGTTCGTATCCAATGCCATGAGTTCTTCTTTTTCCTTGTCCTGGAGCTTTATGCCGTATGCTGTTTCAAGGATCATAATCGCAGTCTCCGTGGTTATCTTAGCGATGTCCTCTTCTTTCATGCCGTGATCCTCAGTTTCAAGGAACTTTAATGCTTTAGCATAGGATTGCCTCATGTCTTCTATTACGTCCTCAGGTAACCGTCCCTTATCCAATGTGTACCGATGCTCTATATCCCCAACATGCCCCATGAAAAACTGCCGGTAATCCCTGAGGATAAGGCCTTTCGATTCTGCAAGCATTAACTGAGTATCGAAATATGACCTGAGCACATAGGGCCTTCCTTTGAACCCTGATGCCCTTATGGCTTGCCGCACAATGTCGCCGATGTTTATGGTCCTTATATGCGATGTGTCGTTGCGCAATGCAAATTTAGAGGGTGTAATCAGTGGTGAATTCATACTCAGCTTTTCCCCTTCCGCCATTCTTTGCTCAAGGTACGCAGCCACGTAAAAGCACCCTTCGTTGCCCAAGAAAGTAATATACTGTTTTCTTGCTTTGCTCAGCTCGGGCCTTACTATTATCATAGAGGGGATTTTCTGAAAGGTGACCTTACCGTCGTCAATTTTGAGATCTGGGAGGTCCTTCAGTTTAAGGCCATCGTCCCCGATATAATTGCCCAGTACCTCAGGGCGTGTCCCTGAATGTGCCATGACGGCACATGCTACTCTCGCTTTTGGGTCTCCGGATGCGAATATTTTCTTAAGTTCGCTCTGGGTAGGAATGCGCTCGTTAGCCAATGTTGTGTTCAAGGATCCGTTCTTGGTCTCTATTTTACGTGTCAACTTAAGGCCGTTATGATTAAGCCAAGACTTAATAGCTTTCACCGTTGAAAGTATATACTGACCGGCCAGTTTTTTCTCCTCTGCATAGGAGACATAGTCTGAGACGAGGTCCGTTATGTCCTTTTCTTTTCTGGATATGAGTTCCCAGGGCATCACCGAAGCCCAGTTGCAGAATGATCCCAATCGTCGCAGATAGGTATCAGCTGTTATCAATGACTTACGGGCCTTTTCATTATACCATCGCCTTAGATCTGCATTCTCCATGAGGCTTTCGTATTTCTTTTTAGGACCTGCCATGCTTGTAAAGCATTAGGGTGCTAATAAAAGTATCGTTCCTAAACCGTATTGTATTCAAATCTCAACGGTCCCATAACTGATAAAGTTCAAGTATTATCTTGTTAATATTTTTTTTTAACTTGAATTATTTATATTATGCCAGAGCTTCTTGGGATATATTTGCATTTAGGAAAACTTAGCGCCAATTCCATTTCTTCCTTCGCCGTATTATGATGCCCTTATTTTTGTTCTTTTCTTTAAGTCAAGATTGAGTGGGGATATTATATATATAGTAAATCCAATGAAAGATCATCATTACTTCCGATAGTACAGTATGAGCTTTTCATAGTAACTTCACTATTAGTACTCTGTT
>JAJZXP010000297.1 GCA_021806345.1 Thermoplasmata archaeon
TGGTTAGACACTGATCGGTTTCTTTAGTTTATTCATTTTATTTATTTTGATATTTGTATAAAACAGTAAAATTAGTCATTTTTCATCTACAATATTTCTATAAAAATGCCAACTGAAAAATAATCTTTAACCAAATTGAGCAGGAAATCCCCTTCTGAAAGGGGGGTGAGAGCGAAATCTATTTGCTGCAATGCACTCTGCCAACCAGCAGACAGAATGCAAGTGGGTCGGATCACGTGTAACTCCATGCATGAGTGTGTCCGTAAATTCAAATGGATGAGTGTGGAGGGCAAAGTACCTTCGGACCGAGGGGAATTCATGCATGTGGAGGTTCCGCTGGTAACCGTCGAAGCAGGAAACTCCCTGCGAAAGCTGGGAGAGGAGGTCACGTAGATACCCACGGTTCTCCGGAAATGGGAGCTAATCCTCCAACTGGTGTTAAAGTGTCATCCCTGACGACCCTGTTGTTCATACAGCTGTTTTCATAATGCACATTCACAGACTTGGATTCTAATCCAGATAAACCAACAAAGTTGTCGAAAGTGGTCAGGCAATCCTTTCTTTAATTTTTCAATATAATGTGGTAAGTTGTAAAATCTCTACTTTTCAGTTCATATTGAGATATCTCTTCAGCTCTTTTTTGCTTATTTTTTCAAGCAGGTACTCCATCTGGGTAAGAATACTGTCTCTGGTTATGAATGTGCAGTTGACACCCATATCTTTCAGCATTAGGAGAATAGCACCTGCAGCGACCTGATATCCGTAAAATATATCTATTGGAACATTCAGGCGTTCCTTTATGCGGTCTGTGTAAATATTTCCTGCCAGCATGGTTCCTCCTACCAGAGAGATTCTAGGTGTTTTTTTGAATTTAGGCAGGAGGGATTCAATCAACCTAACAACATAATCGGCACATTCATCCAGAATCTCCATGGCTGGTGGGTAACCTAAAGATGCAAGTTTTGTAACATATGGTGCAAAACCTGCAATGTGTCTCTTATTCTGGGTCTTCTCGATGGATGCGAGAACTTCCCTGAAATCATTTGCAAAATAGGTTTCAACACTGTTTACAAGGTGCTTCTCGTCCAGGAGACCATCATATTCAAGTGTTGCGAGGTTCAACCCTCTCTTGGCAATCCATGAGGCAGAACTGTTGTCCCCGGCAAACCAGTTCCAACCTCCCCGTCTTTCTGTAGTTTCCCCATGCTTGAAGAATGCAACACTACCTGTTCCACCCGCAAACACTATGCCGTCATAATCAAGGTTTGCCATCTGGTAAGCAGGTCTCCCGTCATTCATTACCATGAAATCACTCCTGCCAGTACTCTTGGCAATTATTTCCATTCCGGATCTTGTCAAACTGGGCGAATCTCCGATTCCTGCAATGCCAAATAGTCCGTTTCCAATATTTTTAATGGTAATGTTTGCCTGCTCACATGCCTTTGTAACTGCTTCTTGAATATTGAAAACTATCTCTTCTCTTGGCACAGATGTCAAATTCGTTGGACCGGCTATGCCAAGACCAATAAGCTCCAATTTTGTTTCATCATATACAAGAGCAACAGTTTTTGAAGCTCCACCATCAACTGCAAGAATCATCGACTTTATAACAGAATGGTGTTTTACTCTCTAAATATTTCCATTTCACAGCTGGCCTCATAATGGGACATGGAATCAAAAATAACTTTACTTTATTACGGGTCTTGAGTTATTTTAAAGAAATACCTACTTTGGAGGAACATTTGAATTTGAAATGATTTTGAAAAATGCTTATAGGGGAATGGGTAGTTCAGACAGTATCGGCAGGTTTTTTCAGGAACTTTACAGTAAGCAGCCTGTGACTGTTATTGAATCATATGGGATTCACAATGACCTTGTAGCCATGAATCAGACCTTCAGGATGGATGAATTCTATTACATACTTCTGGAAAGCCCGGACACCGATGAAACAATCCAAAAAAGAATAAGGCTCACAGAGAAGCTATCGGGACGCAAGTTCAACAGGATTATGGGTGAAGGGAAGTCCAGGTTATCCCACCTGTTCAGTCTTTTGCACGGTTCAGACTTCGTAACATATTACCTTGCCGAATTGAGGAACGTAGACCCAATTGATGTTCAGATAATAGAGGATTTCAAGGCAGAAATGGGAAAACCTACTAGCTTTCAGTAAACTGCTGAAAATTACTCATATTTTTATTAACACTGTGAGCGGGAAATCCCACACCATTCCTGGATGGGATGAAAGCTAACCTATTTGCATGGTGAGTGGATATAATACTTGTCCGCTGGCAGACATAAGTGAAAGTGGTCGGATTGCATATTGCTCCTTGCGTGCCTGCATCCGTAAAGTCGAATGGCTTAGCATGGAGGACAGAGTACCCTCGGGCCGAGGGGAATGCAAGCCTGTGGAGACTCCGCCAGCAGCCTTTGAAACAGGAAGCCTACGGATTCATTCGTGGGAGGAGGTCACTAGTTTAATAAGCTACCTAACTTTCACCAAGGAAATGAAAGGGATCTTGTCATATTCATTCCTCGACAGATACGGTAATACCCTGGCCGCTAAAGAGGAAGAGTTGCCGCTTATGCCAGCTTCCAACATGAAAATTGTAACTGGTTTCACAGCATACAAGCTCCTAGGAAGGAATTTTGAGTTCAAAACAGACTTTAAAAAGGAGAATGGCACTGTAAAGGTTACAGGAGACCCCACTCCCTTACTGTCCGGCCCAGATCTAAAGAAAATCATTCAGGATCTGTCCATCAGGGAGAAAGAGATCAATCGGGTCTTATTCCAGTCAAATGCCATTGATCCCTACACCTGTGCACCATCATGGAAAATCGGGGACAGGAAATTTGCCTACCAGGCAAAAATCACCCCATTTTCATTGAACGAGGGGTGTGTAATGGAGAGAGCTGATTCTGATCTGTCTCATCTGGTAAATCCACATGATGATGGTTCCAAGCCTCTTACTGATCCGGTGAAAAACTTTTCAAAGGCATTTATCAGGAACTCAAGTGGCTTAAATGGTTCATCCCAATCAAAGTACGGTGCAATACAGGCTGAACACAGGGAAAAACTGATTGATGTCATAAAACACATGGAAACAGTAAGCTGTAACTTTACTGCAGAAATACTGCTGAAATACATAGGTCACAAAACCACAGGAAGAAAAGGCAGCTGGAAGAATGGACCAGTGGCAGTTATGGATTTTCTAAAGGATCTGGGATTGGATACTTCTGAGCTGGTTATTGTTGATGGCTCTGGTCTTTCAAGGATGAATCTTCTTAACACTCAATTTCTTTCCAATTTTATCCACAAAATAAAACAGTCTGATGAAAGTGATTTCCTGAATCTTCTTCCTTCACCTGGAATTGGAACACTTACCGGAAGACTGGAAGAACTTTCTTCCCGGGGTGTTCATGCAAAAACCGGTTCCATTGGTTACTGTTCCTCGCTTTCCGGTTATATTGAAAAGCCTGGCATTTCATTCAGCATTATTGTTAACAACTCAACAGAGGGAGAAGAAAGACTTCCGCAGTTGATAGATGATCTGCTGGTAAAGATGGTTAAAACTTACTCATAATGTGTGGAAAAGTTCAGTTTTCAGCAACTCTTTCTGCTGCTTGCAGTGAGATTTAATAATTCATTGAAATTAGATGATGAGAATTATGAAATCTTATATTTTCCCACCTTTTGAGAACCACAATGGACACCTGTCTCTTGAGAAAGTTGATCTTGTTGGTCTAATGGATAAATTCGGTTCTCCTCTGCTTGTGGTATCAGAAAACAGGATACGGGAAAATTACAGGAAACTTAACAATGCTTTCCGGAAAGTATACAGTAAATTCTCAATCAAATATGCAGTAAAATCCAATTCGAATCTAGCTGTTATTTCAATTCTCAGACAGGAAGGTGCGGGTGCAGACTGCTCAACCCCTGAAGAAATCAGGATGGCGAATATGGCCGGAATTCCATTTCCTTCCATCACGTTTACCCCAAACAATGCCCACAGGGAAGAACTTGAATTTGGTTTACAGAATGGCGTTTCCATCAATTTTGACGATATTTCCCAGATGAGACTGGTTAAGGATAACCTGCCGGATACAGTATCATTCAGGGTAAACCCGGGTGTAGGCGGGGGAGAATTTCCGGGCATCATTACTGCAGGTGCAAACACAAAATTTGGCATACCGGCATCCATTGCAGAAAGTGCCTACAAGGAGGCATTGTCGCTTGGAGCAAAGAAATTTGGTATGCAGATGATGGCAGGTTCAAACGTTCTAGACTGGAAACATTTCGACAGTATATCCAGGGTTTATTTTGATCTCGCAGGGCAGATATCAAAAAAACTGGGAATTCAATACGAATATCTTGACATAGGTGGCGGATTTGGTGTTCCCTACAGAGAGGATCAGAAGGAACTGGACCTGGACAAAACCGCCGAATGTATTGTCTCAAATCTTAAGGACGCCTGCTCAAAATACGGAATGACTGAGCCGGAACTCATTGTGGAACCTGGCAGGTCAATGGTCTCCAATGCTGCTGTACTTTTGGGTAAAGTGACAAATGTGAAGTCATACGACAGGACATTTGTTGGAACAGATATAGGAATGAACCTTCTGATGAGGCCTGCTCTCTATGGTGCATACCACCATATTGTTATTGCAAATGATCTCGACCGTGATTTGGCAAATAAGGTAGATGTGGTTGGACAGATATGTGAAAGTACTGACAGAATCGGAAAAGACATCATGTTTCCGGAGACCAGGATGGGAGATACTGTCGCGGTTTTCAATGCAGGTGCATACGTTTCAAGCATGAGCAGCAATTACAATGGTCATTTGAGACCAAATGAGGTTCTGATTGGAGATCATGGTGTTTCTGTTATACGCAAAGCAGAAGGCATATCTGATCTTGTTAGAGGGATGACAGTCCCAAGTCACCTTGAACAATAAGGAATACGTAACCAAAATCCTGAAATCAGCCTATTTTCATTAATAAATTGAACCGGTGGAATACCCACTACAGGAATAATTCAGTATCAAAAAGTAAATGCTTCTCTAATAGATGGTTTACTAATAAAGCATTTATATTAAGTGTAAATTCACCATAGATGGTTAAGTACAAATGGGTAGCACTTTCAAATACGACCATTGGAATGCTGATGGCTACAATCAATGGTACCATAACCCTCATTTCACTCCCGGCCATATTCAGGGGTATCCATTTAAACGCGTTCCAGGCTGGATCTTTTGTTTATCTTCTATGGATCCTGATGGGATTTAACATAGTAACCGCAACACTGCTTGTTACATTCGGAAGGCTGTCTGATATCTTTGGCAGGATAAGGCTTTTCAATCTTGGTTTTGCCATATTCACAGCCGGTTCTATTTTGCTTTATTTCACCCCAGGAACTGGAACAACTGCAGCCGCTCTTCTGGTGGCATTCAGGTTGATTCAGGGTGTAGGTGCTGCATTCCTATTTTCCAACAGTTCCGCGATTTTGACTGACGCATTCCCCTCCCATGAGCGTGGAAAAGCCCTTGGGATAAATCAGGTGGCTGCCCTCGGAGGTTCCTTTATTGGCCTGATCCTGGGCGGAATCCTGTCAGTGTTCAACTGGAGATATGTGTTCCTCGTCAGTGTTCCCGTCGGTTTGCTGGGAACCTTCTGGAGTTACTGGAAGCTTAAGGAAACTGCGGTGAGGCAGAAGGACCAGAAAATTGACTATATCGGGAACCTTACATTCGGAGCAGGTCTCACAATTGCCCTTATTGCAATCACTTACGGGCTTCTTCCCTACAATGGATCCACAACAGGATGGAGCAACCCCCTTGTGATATTCTCACTTGCATTGGGAATATTCCTTCTCATACTGTTTCCATTTGTGGAAAAGAAAGTGAAACAGCCTATGTTCAGGATGTCCCTTTTCAGGATCAGGGCATTTTCCGCGGGAAATATTGCATCCCTTCTTTCAGCAGTTGGAAGAGGTGGAGTAATGCTCATGCTAATCATTCTTCTTCAGGGAATATGGCTACCACTGCACGGCTATGCATTCAAGGTAACTCCGTTCTGGGCTGGAATTTACATGATACCCATGACCGCTGGATTCATGGTAATGGGTCCACTTTCGGGATGGCTTTCCGACAAACACGGTGCGAGAGTTCTCTCCACACTTGGAATGGTTATCGTTGCAATCGCTTTCTATATCCTTACATTACTTCCATACAATTTCAGTTACCCGCTGTTTGGAATTACACTCTTTATAATGGGACTGGGTAACGGAATGTTTGCCTCGCCCAATACTGCAGCAATAATGAATTCCGTTCCAGCAGATTCCAGGGGAGCAGCATCCGGCATGATGACCACCCTAAGGAATGCAGGAATGACTGCAAGCCTTGGGATGTTCTTCACCATTGTACTCCTTTCTCTTACAGTGAATATGCCTATACAGTTCAACCACGCATTGTCCTTGATTGGTGCATCCAACCTGGATAAACTCTTTGACAGCACACCACCAACCATTGCAATGTTTTCTGCCTTCCTTGGATACAATCCAGCAGCAACCATAGTGTCTGGTGTTCAGGGCAGCATTCCCTCCAGTATCTATGCTACGCTTACATCACACAGCTGGTTCCCCCATGCTCTTGCACCTGCATTCATGAGTTCCCTTCGTGAGGCATTCTACGTAGGATTCATTCTTTCCATAGCTGCAGCTGTAATTTCAGTACTCAGGGGAAAGAGATTCGTCGATAAGGAGGCAGAATATGTGGCTGAAATGGACAATGAACCAGTGAATTCCGGTAAGGGCACAATGCAAGTATCGGCCAGGAATTCTTCCAATGAATATGAAAATGAAAAATCCAATGACAAGAACAGACCAACCATTGATTATGACACTTCAGGAGGTGTAAAATGAAATCTGAAAAAAGTAACTCAAGCATAGAAATATGGAGGCTAGTCACCTCAATATACAGAAAATGGTACCGGGAAGCAGAAAAGCGTCTCATAAACAACGGGTTATCCATCATGGAATACAGGATCCTCAAGAGACTGGTTGAAAATGGAGCTCAACCCATGGTGAAGCTTGCTGAGAGCAACATGATTACGCAGGGATGGGTAACCAGTCTTGTGGACAGGCTTGAAATGAAGAGTTATGTTGAGAGGATCAGGAGCAACACGGACAGGAGAGTTGTCAATATTGCTGCAACCGCCAAAGGAACGGAATTCTACAGGAAAATAATGGAACTTCATGAGGAATTCATTGCCAAGACCCTAAACTTCATGGAGCCGGAAGAACTTGATGTTCTGAGAGGTTTACTCAGCAGGGTTGAGGAACAACTCCTAAGTTCGCCTCAGCTTCTGGATGAAATTTCTGGTACTGATATTAAATAATCCGGACACTGTTTGAACCATATTTTTCAACATTATTTGACAATAATGTTTCCACCTTTCCTTATAAAGCGTAACCTTTAATCTTTAGATTTAAATAACCGCTAACTGTGTTTGCCCAGCGATCCCCTATAATTATTCTTCAAAACGTGATCAGTGCCATATTCGGTTACGTTGGGTTATTCTTCATCCTAAGATATATAGGAACCGCAGACTGGGGTTTTGTCGGCGCAGGTATCGGATTTGTCGGTGTTCTTTCATTATTCAGTGATCTGGGATATTCAACAGCACATACCATAAAAATATCAGAGGGCGAGGATATTGCTGTCTGTAACGGAACATACCTGACAGTAAAACTTGTCCTGGGATTATTATTTGTATTATTGACTGTAGGTTTCCTGGAAGTATGGACAAAAGTCCTGCATTACGGTTTTCAGTCTCCTGTTGAATACTGGATTATTCTGTCTCTGATCCCATATTTCTTCTTCAAGAATTTTATAGGTTTCACAAACACCTATTTCAGTGCCACGATGAAGTCCATGCGAACCTCTATTCCACCATTGATTGAGGCTGTACTCAGAAATTCCATATTTATTTTCATAGCACTTATAATCAAATTCTCAAGTTCTTCCAACCCTGATTATGTTGCAGCAATGTATCTCGCTGCAACTTACAGTTTTACATATACCGTTTATTTCATTATATCACTGTTTATGGGCAGACCTTGGAAAATAAGCAGGCCTACAAGAAGTATGCTGAAAACTTATACCATCATTGCCCTGCCACTTGTTCTTGTATCTTCAGTTGGTGCAATCAATGGAAATATTGACAAAGTGATGATACAATTCTTCTGGGAGGCAAATGCCACAAGTGCTTTCTTCTCAAGTCAGCAGATTTCTCAGGTTGTTACTACGCTTGCAAGTTCACTCTCAATGTTTTTCCTTCCTCTGCTGATAAGAAAGGGGAAACATGTTGGAAAAGAGGAACACAATCGTTCCATCCACGATTTTGAGAATCTCATTTCGCTTTACATTCTACCTTTTGTTGTAATACTGGTGGTTCTGGCACCATATGTGATGAATATTTTCAACGCCAATTATATCATTTACAGTGGAATGCTTTCCCTGCTTGCATTCAGGGCTTACCTGGGGGCCATTAATTCCCCTTACACATCAGCCATTGCAAGTAGAACAAAAACAATGATTATTGCAAAAATCGACACATCAATGGTCCTGCTGAATATTGCACTAATAGTTCTGTTTGTTCCTCCGTCTCTGTTTGGCTTCAAGGCATTATCCATGGGATGGATAGGAGCACCAGTTGCTATGGTTGTAGCAACATTCGTCAGTACAATTATTTACCGTATAGTGGTAATGAAACTTGAATCTGTTAAAGTGAATCTTTACCTTTTAAGACACCTTGTTCCAGCATTATCTCAAGTGGCATTTATTTTGATGGTAATTCACTTTGTTACTCCCAAAGACATCATTTATCTTGGGCCACTTGTGATTGCATCTTTGGCAGTATATTTCCTTGTTGCTATTGTCATGGGAGAAACATCCTTCGGCCTGTTGATGGAAATAGCTAAGAATTTCGCTCCAAACAGACTCTTGAAAAGATATAAGGATGAAGGGACAGAAACAGAATCCGATCTCATTGATATGGAAAAATCCAAAAAAGATTATTAGTTTAAATAGTATCTATAGACACCTATGCCTATTTACGCAGTAGACGAACACGAACTTATGCAGGAAGAATCCACTCTTAAGGAAGGAGACGCAGAGATACAGGATGGAACACTTTACCTCACCGACAAGCGTCTGATTTATGAAAAGAAGGGAAAAAGAGGCCTACTGCACGCAACACCATCCAAGACGTACATGGATGTACCTCTTTACGAACTGAAGAACGTGTCACCAACAGTTCCCATGATCAAGGTATTCACAAAAAAATTCCTGACCGTTGAATTTGAACTGGACGGAGTTCACAAGAAATACGAATTCCAACTGTCAGACCCAAAGAAGTGGAATGATGAGATCGTACGATGGATCAGCGACGCCAGAAGACACCACGATGATGATGCAAAAAAACAGGAAGATGAAAGCCATCGCAAGGAGGTTGAACTTGCAAATGCAAAATCCTCCAAGACACATATAGGAATGGCATATTTTGGAAGGGAACCAAGGATTTCAAACAGCCCCACCGTGGTCGAATCAAACGAGGAAGAAAACACCCCGGAAGAAAAAAAGTCCCTCCGCGGACCTGATTATATCCCAATGCTATGCGAGACCTGTGGTTCAGAACTGAAACCTGATATGAAGTTCTGTCCAAATTGTGGAGCAAAGGTTAGCCATTAGGCTTATGAACCAACCCTGATTTTTATTTTATGGCCATTGAGCTGAAATGCTCTCGCCATAAGATGGTGTTGCAACGATAAAGATTGAGGATGTATCGAAATCTTATTCTGCTAAGCAAACCCTGGCAGTTGACAGCGTATCCATGGATGTCAGGGACGGAGAAGTCTTATGTCTTGTAGGATTAAACGGTGCCGGAAAGACAACGATTATACGTATGACCTCCGGAATCATTCTTCCGAGCAGGGGAAACATCACAATCGATAGTTACAATATTGTATCCAATAAGGTGGAAGCATCCAGGAGAGTGGGATGGGTTCCGGAATTTCCAAATTTTGAACCAAATGCCAAGCCGCTTCCACTTATGAGGTACTTTGCAGGTTATTATAACCTGAAAGGAAAAGAAGCTGAAAAGAGGATAAAAGAAAGCCTCGAATCAGTAGGATTATCGGATTATCTTGACAGGAAACTCAGTGGATATTCCCAGGGAATGAAGAAGAGATTCTCAATAGCTGAATCACTTATAGGGGACCCACAGAATATTCTTTTCGATGAGACATTCAACGGCCTTGATCCGGAAGGAGTTGTCTTTGTCAGGAACCGGATTAATAATCTAAGGAAGATAGGAAAGGCCATAATGCTGTCATCCCACATTCTCACCGAGGTTGAGGGAATAGCAGACAGGGTGGCAATAATCAGCCATGGTAAGCTGTTGAAAATACTCAACCGGAATGAACTGAAGAACCTGGGAAGAGACATGATGTTCCTGGTTGTTGACAATCCAGATGAAAGGATAACCTCAATCCTGAAGAAATTTGGAGAACCTGCTGTTAATGGCACTGAGATAACCCTGAAGGATCTTACAGTTCCCAGGGAAAGGTATTCAGAAGTCCCATCAGAACTGGTAAAAGAAGGATACATGATTGGGCGTTTCCAAATTGCGGGGGAAAGCCTCGAAGAATACTTTTTCTCACTGGTGGGTGAGAAGCTGTGAGGCCATTTACATATGAGCTGAGGAGGACACTTACGAGTAAATTCGTAATTCTGCTCATAGTTGCTATCATTGGTTTCTCAAGTCTTCTTGCTTATGAAACATCAGTAAATTACAATGCCTCTCCCCTTACTTCCCGGGCACCATCTGTAAGCTATGGCTATTATATATCCGGTGATAACGCCACTATTGTTGCGTACGCTCATGATCCATACGGTCAGCCTTACGGGAACCTGAAACTTAACTACCTGGATCAGGGGACGTATTATGTGGTTGAAACAGCAAGCAATGGTTTTGCCAATGTTTCTCTGCCTTATGTTCTAACGGGCACCACTTCGGTTGTACTGAATTACACATACGAGATGTTTGGGACATCCATATCTTCCCAGAAAATCACCATAACAATATCGCCTCTTGTACCGTACACTGGATACAGCATATATTCTGGTCTGTTTAACAACAAAAACAATTCCAATTTAGGTTTTATTGTAATGTATGTTGGTCCTGGTGGAACAGCTTCAGGTCAGGTAAACACCTATGTAGGAACATACTCAGCCGGAGAGACCAGTTCTGATCTGGCTTCAAATGCCACTTATCAAGTCACAATGTCTGACTTTGTTGTGAGAACAGTTTTCCCTGTTACGCCCTCCAACCTGCTGAATCAGACCTTTGCAGTAGCTGTTGAAAACCAGTCCGGTGTTTTTGTTCACCCTTCTCCAAATTACGCATATTTCCTTGGGAGATTATCTGTATATGTTCCAATAACAGAGACTCTTCTCCAGAACATGGTGCTTAGTGGAATAGGAACCACTCTTGGTTTGCTCATTCCAATTCTAGGAATTTTCACTTCTTACCTGACATATGGCAAGGACAGAACCATGGGGGTGCTGGAATCCACCCTGAAACGCCCAGTTACCAGGCAGGGCATTATTACTTCACGATTTACGGCCAATGCTGTTTCCATCGGTATTTCTGTTGTACTTTCTGTTATTGCCGGGGATCTTATCATCCTCTATTTCTTTGGCAAAACCCTCAGTCTTTACTTCAGCCTGTTCTTTATCTGGACTTACATAATTGAAGGGCTTTCCTTCCTTGCACTCATGTATATGTTTGCTCATATTGTCAGGTCGCAGAGCAGGCTCCTCGGAATTGCCATTGCACTGTTTATCATAATGGACATTTTCTGGCTTATAATTCCTGCAGCAATACTTGGCGGGCTGGGGATATCGAGAGCCAGCACTACATATATTCTTGGAAATGTCGCTTTTGGATACGCCAGTCCTGCAGGTTATGGAAGTCTGGTCCAATTCCTCTTCACAAAACATGTGGGTTTTCTTTCCACTGTAACAGTTAATCCGGCTGTTTATGGTGTCACAGAGATATATCTGATACTGGCAGGGCTACTCTGGGTAACTGTGCCATACGCAATTACATATTATCTGGCAAGGAATTTTGACTGACCTTCATACAATGATGGAAAAAAATGATGGAATAAACTAGTATATCCTGTTCAGAACATTGTTCTTCAGATATTCTATGACTTCACCAACATGTGATTTCATTCTGTCTCTTGCCTCTTCAGCATTACCTGATTCCATTGCTCTCAGGACGTCTTCATGTTCCTTTATTTCACTTAGACGCCTGTCGCTACTGCTGAATAGGGCAGTTCTGATCACCTTCAGTTTCAGCCTTACCTGTGCTGTATATTCTGAAATGTATCTGTTTCCACTTCCTTTGGCAATGATTGAGTGGAACTTACCATTTAGATCTGCCAACTTGATAGGTTCAGGTTCCTTGTCCTGGTTTAGTCTCTTGATCAATTCCAGTGTAGTTTTCAGTTCCTCAAGAATCTCAGGTTTTAATTTCTTTGTGGCAAGGTAAGTTGCTTCTGATTCAAGAATGCCCCTTATTTCGTACAGTTCGAGAACTTCATTCTCGTCAAGAAAGATAACATTGTAAAATCTCCCGTTTCTGAATACCAGCCCCTCCACTTCCAATTGTACCAGTGCTTCTCTTACTGGGGTTTTGCTCATATTGAGGCTTTTGACAATATTGTCCGGGCTGATGGATTGACCTGCCCTGTATCTTCCATTGAGAATTCCGTCAAAGATGTATTTGTAAGCAGTTTCAGTTAAGGTCAGTTTGTCAGGATTTTCAATTTTCATTTATCAATTGGTGATAACAACACTATAAAAAACATTTCATTTATTTTCAGGCATTCAAAAGTAAATACTCCGGCAATTTTTTTTAATTGTCGGAAATAGGGCCTTGTTTCGGATGGAAATTTCTAACTTTTGCCTGAAATCCATTCATTATTCTGGTAAGACCTTTTGGGCATGAATTGCGAAATCTATAAAGATAAAGGATCAGGGTTATAATTCAGTAAAAATTAATTATTCGTGATTTAAATGGAAATATTCGAAACGAAGGTTGTTAATCTCGATAAGGTTGAATTCCACAATCCCGTTATAATTGGAGGTTTTGTTGGCAACACATTAACCGGTTTCATTGCCTCAAGTTACATTATTGAAAGACTTCAGATGCATCAGATAGCACATGTGAAATCACCTCACATACCTCCAGTGGCAGTATTCATAGGTAAAAAACTTAGAACTCCCTTCAGGATTTACTCCAACAAGGCTGGATCAATAGTGGTTGCCATATGTGAAGTTCCTATTGATGATGAAGGCCTTTACGAAATATCGAGTGCGCTTTTAAACTGGTTTGCCGAAACAAACCCGAAAGACCTGGTGATTCTCGAAGGTTCGCCGGTACCCCAGATTGTCAGTGAACACAAAGTATACTGCATTGCTAATGAGGAAAAACTCAAGACATTTACAAGCAAGGGAATTGAGCCGGCGCATTCTGCCCTTATTACAGGAATGGGCGGAGCATTACTTAATGAGGCACTGGCACACAAAATACCTGCAGTTACATTCATTACGCCAGCTTCTTTGAACATTGCAGACCCAGGATCGGTTCTTTCCCTTATAGAGAATGTAAATGATGCCTTTGGGCTCAGGATTGATACCGCGATCTTGGAAGAAAGTGTCAAGGATTTCCATTCCCAACTTAAGGAACTTATGGATCAGTACAAGAAGATGTACACAAAGCCAGAAAAAGGTCCAAGCGAATCCATGTATGGATAAGTTATATCCATACTGTCATTCTTTTTTACATCTGCGGAAAAATAGAAGAATGTAAGAAGAGCCTACATTACTCTTTGCATTCATTGGATCCCGATAAATCTATCAATTAAGCTAACACCCATAGAAGAACTCACCATTCTCTCAAATATTGTTCTCCTTGGGGAATATTCCCTTATCTTCTTTTTAAGTCCATATGTGTCTATCAAATCCTTTATGGGATCTTCCAGCGATCCAATTTTATCTATGAGACCAAGTTTCAGAGCATTGTCAGAAGAAAATATTTCGCCTGTTGCTATTTTTTCAATGTTTTCAGGACTAATGTTCCTGTTCTCTGCTACAGAATTCTTGAAAACAGAATAAGAGAATTCAAGAATCTCTGAGTATTTCTGTTTAGCGACATCGTTGGTTTCTGTAAAGGGATTCAGCATGTCCTTGTATTCTCCCATTTTGAGTACGTCCATCTTTACTCCTAGTTTCTGGAGCAATTCTGTGACGTTTGGATTGATTGCTATAACGCCAATTGAACCTGTTATTGAAGTGTTCATGGCATAGATCTTTGTGGAAGCACTTGCAATCCAGTAAGCGCCTGATGCGCCCAAACCTTCAATCATAGTGAAGACTGGTTTGATCTTTTTAATTTTCTTTACACATTCCATTAGTATTTCTGAAGAGGATGCTTCTCCCCCTCCCGAGTTCATGGTCAGTAAAAGTGCCTTTATTTTTTTGGAATGTTCAATGTATGAAAACACTTCTCTTAATTGCCTGGCCATTCTGGAATTTATATTTCCTGACAGGTTGACCTTTGCGATTACCATGAATTATAAAATCCTGGAGGGAATTTATACTTGTTCTCTTTGGTTAAATGGTGGAAAATTGTGTATAGGAAATGGTAAAATCAAGATATTGTGATTTTAGCTCTTTTCACTATTTTCCAAGATACGGTCTAGCTCTAGGCATATCATGTGAATTATTGAAATGTGAACTTCCTGTATTATTGGTGTAAAATCTGAGTCTACATTGAACAGTTCGTCTACAATGCCCTTTAGTTTTCCCCCGGAACGTCCAGTTAATGCAACAGTATAAGCACCATTCTCTTTTGCTGCTTCTATGGCTTTTAAAACGTTCCTGGAGTTTCCAGAGGTGCTTATGCCAACAACCACATCCTTATCCGTTGCCAAAGCTCTGACAGGCCTAGAGAATACGTCGTCATAGGTATAATCATTAGCTATTGCTGTCATGGATGACGTATTTGTAGAAAGTGCTATTGCTGGGAGAGCACCTCTTTCCTTTGTGAAATGCCCATCCAGTTCTCCAACAAAATGCTGAGCATCTGCTGCGGAACCACCGTTTCCGAAGGCTATGAGTTTTGCACCATTGAGAAATGAGGAATTTAGGAGTTCTGCAAATTTTTCTATTTTGTTTACGTCTACTGAGTTTCTTGCTTTCAAACCCTGGTTAATATATTCTTTCAAAGTGAGCATGTTAACTTTTACTCTAAGGTTTAAGTCCTTTTATTCTTTTTCTCGTTTGTTTCAACCTGTTATGAATATAATTCAACAATCTAACAAACTGCTGATTATCTCAAAGGTGCTACGGGTTGTATTTTCATAACTGTTCTTCTGGGAATACTCCATGAAGAATTTCGAGTCATTTTCAAGCTTTTCCGTATCATGGGCTGCTTCTTCTATGGATGCAGCAAAAGTTTCAATTTTTGACAAAGTCATGTGTTGCTTCAGTGTGTCATCAAATCCTCTGGCACCAACTTCCGTTGTAACGATCGGGATTCCTAATGAAATATAGTCATTCATTTTTAAATTCCTACCGGAACCTTTACTCACCGGATTTATTGCCAATAATGAATGAACCATCTCGCGATCTTTGCTCTCTCCTCCGAGTTCACCAAGTAATTTCACATTTGACGGCAGACTCTTCTTACTGATTGCATGGGATACACTCCCTATGATTTTGAACTGGTAATGAGGAAGGTTTATAGCCACTTTCAGTAGTAATTCAACTGCCTCAACATTTGGAAGGTATGCAGAACCTATGAACACTATTTCATTCGAATTAGTCCCATTCCATTTCTGTGTTGGAGTTTCAAATCCTTCAGGTATACAGACAACTTTCTTTTCGCCGAGTCCAAATTTGTTAACCAAAAAACTTGAATCCTCATGAGACACGGTTATTATGAGATCGGAAGCCTGAATCAGTTCTTGTTCGAGTTCTTGTACGTAAGCTTCCCATTTATTTCCTTTTCGCAGTGATCCCTCTACATTGTGGGCGTCATATATGATTTTTTTACCCATAACAAAATTCTTTACCAGTCTATATTGCCAAGGGCCTTCAAAAATGATAACTTCTGCAGTCGAAACAGATTTCTTAATCTCTTTCAGGTATTTCCGCCGTAAAAATTTTCCTTTCGAGATAAAAATTTCTAAACTCCTTTCGCCCTTAAGGAATGCAAGTCCTGTTAAAAGTAGGGATCTAAACTGTCTAGCTTTACTTTCTTCTTCATCTCTTAGAATTAACCCGCCTACAGAATAAGCAATCCGTGATTCAAATTTTGATAGGTAACGTCTGCACCTCATGGCATACGCGCTAGTATATTTTGGAATGATCTTTCCATGACACAATTGTACGATCTTGACATCGGCAGGTATAGGGGGCAAAATATCAAATCTCCTTGTTAAGCCGAATGTTTCGGTTCAGGATCTTCACTTTCAAACAACCAATCAGCAAAGATGTACTTCCCTTGGTACAGGGAGAAGGAAAAATTCCCGTGGAAAATACATGCTTTAAATCACCTTTCATCAATGGGAATTCTCCGGATGAATAAACAAATCGTTTCGCTCGAATCAAAGAGGCCCTCTTTACAGTAAAATCTTTAATGAGTTTACTCTGGAATGTTGAATTACAGAATTCGTAGAATTTAATCATATCGAGATACCACTTCAGCATACTTTTTTTCTCCCTGTTTCCACGGTTGGAAGTACTTTCGTGTACCCTATAGTAAGTGAGTTCCTTCGGTGTATAACATGCTGTATAGCCGGAATCTATAAGGACAAACCAGGCAAATGTATCGGGACCTGCTACGAGTGTACCCAAAACACCTGCATATTTTAGGAGTATAGATTTTCGGCAAGAAATAGAACTCATATTGAATTCCATCGATGGATGACATTTGATTCTTTCTGTCCAGTCTAAAAATTTAGGTGGTTTCTCCGCCAATACTGCAGACGAAATCTTTCTTCTTAAATTTTCTATATTTGTGAATTTTAAAGTCTCATTCTTGACATAACTAACATCTTCAATCATCAATTCCTGTATAGTCTGGATTTTGCTGCTATGAAAATAATCATCATCGTCAAGAAAACAGAGGATTTCTCCTTTTGCCTCCATAATGCCTTTTTTTAAAAATTCTCCAAGGGTTCCTTCTAAATTGAACAGTCTAAGGTTCAGAGAATTGTATTTCTCAATATCATATTCAAAATTAGTTATCAAAAGTACTTCAAACTCGTTTTTGTTTGCAGTTTGTGCCACAAGGGAATCAATTGCATCACTAAGGAACTCTTTCCGGTTGTATGCTGTTACAATTACAGAAACCTTGATTGCCATATGACACGTCCTTTTCAGATCTTCTTAGAGAGTTCAATATCATTGGAATATAATAATCGAAGTACCTTTTCCTTTGAAAAGATTGATGCCAATAAAACCTTTGCTGCAAAGGAATCTCTAGATCTGACGTATGGTTTTACCATGGCAAGCTTCATTCTTTTAAAAAGGCCAACATGTTCTTCTACAGGCCTCCCATTATAAATTTCAAGAAATACCGTGTTTATTTCAAGCATACGCCTTGCATAAATCTCTGCTTTGGTTCCTCCAAAGTATGTGAGCATGTATTTGTATGTTGGTTGAATAATATTCTTGTAGCTGTGTAACTTCTTTTTCCGCCATTCCTGGAATTCCCCAGATTTACCCATTGTTGTGGAATTATGTATGGTATAATATGTCAGTTTATCCTCAATAAATTTTAAATGTCCATTCTTGACAGCACATAAATAAATCCCCGTGTCAACTGAAGAATCCAAATCGTAAAAGAATTTTTTTTCTATGATGTGTGTCGCAACGCTGATGGACGACATATTGAAATCATCCCTATCGTTGTAGTAATTCAATTCTTTCCCACTTTCGTCTATGGCTGTTGAACCATTGTGAACATATACAACCCCATTTTCGAACTCTGAATTAATTTTTTTCAGCTTATCTGTTGTAAAATAGTCATCGTCATCTAAGAAGCAAACATAGTCATTGAAATATTCCAGCGACTCCGCAATATTTCTTCCCAGTTTTTTCCCAACTTTTATAGATTCATGATCAAAGTATGAAATCGTCACCTTGTCGTTTATCAGATTGTCAAGTTCAGGGATATCATATCCTAAACGTATAACTATATTGAAATTTGAATAGTTCTGCTCAATAGCACTCTTAAGAGCTCGTTTCAGAAACTCTGCACGGTTAGGATATCCCGATATAATGTAAATTGTGAATGATTTTTCCAACATATGTAAGATATTTAGGGAAATTATAACTTTGTCTCTTTGATTTTCTAATGGTGAGACAACCATTAGGATGATGTTTGAATGAGCTTTTTAAAAAACATATTCTATAGATAGACATCATAGCAGGTATGAATAATGAAAAATATTACAATAGTTTCTCCAAAAATACTGGGGTTCTCGGGCACAGCTTCCTATGCCCACAATGTACTCAGGGGCCTTGAACAGAGTGGCATTGAATACGATATTAAATTTTTAAGAAAAAGGGAAATTTCACTATTTGGAAAGCCTTTTTTCGGAATCTTTTATCAAGCTCTGGCGGCCAATCTGGTCTCATCCTCTACCCCAGTAGTTCACGCACTTTCTCCGGAAGTTGTCACAAGGCATACTAATGTTGTGACCATACACGATATTATACCATTCACCCAACCTGACGTTTACATGAGAACATTGTACGATAAAATTGCATATAATGTGGCATTTAAAAAATCATTAAAGGTGGAAAACCTTCTGGTTTCCACCAATTATGGAAAGAAACAGATGCTGGAGCATCTTGATGTAAAAGAGGAACAACTTAGAGTAGTCAACCATTGTATAGATCATGAAAAATATTTCTTTGATCCTAATTCTCCTTTTGAAAGTGAAACAACTAATATAGTTACCATGAGTGATTTTAACCCCAGGAAGAGAATTGATGTGGCTGTCCAGGCAATGAAGGAATTGCCGGAAATATCGTTTTTCCACATTGGTCCTACCCAAGGCTGGAAAAGTAATTTTGAAAGGATAAAGGAAATAGCCAAGGACTCAGATAACATACATTTTCTTGGTCCTCTTCCGGTTGAAGAAGCCAGAAGATACCTGAGTAATGCAGATGTTTTCGTTTATCTATCCGACGAAGAAGGTTTTGGATACCCAATTTTGGAAGCTATGGCATGTGGTACAAATGTTCTGATAAACCGTATACCTGTTTTTGAAGAACTTTTCAGTGATGTTGCTAATTTCTGTGACCTGAATTCTTTTTCACCAGAAGATATAAAGAACGCAATAAAGAAGAAAAAAGACCGCAAAACACTTGAAGATTTTTCAAATAAATTCTCTGTAGAAAGAATGTCAAGGGATCTTATTTCTGTCTACGAGAGTATTTTAGAACACGGGTGATGATTTTCAGAAATATTGCAATGCATACATTTACAATCGGAATTCTTGCATGTTAGCTTTGAAGGTGACAGTTTAAAATTCACCAGTCATTGCTTATATTCCAACGCTTCCGGTTTGATTTCCCGATACACTTCTATGTACTTCTCTATCCAGTTGTCATATTTGGAAATCTTTTCTTCAAGTCCATGTTTATTGGGTTTTAAAACAGCTTCCAGAAAAGTGTCTTTATCTGAGAAGTAATGGGCAGAATCTCCAAGGAATTCCTTGTGAACCGGTATTTCATTCACTACTGGCTGGGCACCCATCCTCGTTGCTTCCATTACTGGATACCCTTGCCCTTCTCCCAAGGAATAGAAAACAAATTTGTCAGCATACTTAAAATAGGAGTATTTCAGTTGTTCTGAAATCTGGGCCCCAACATAATGGATATTTGGTGCAAAATTAACATATTTCGGGTTTGATAGCTTACCTATGTGGTAAAGATCTACTTCAGTATTATTTTTCACAAAGTCGTAAAGTTCCTCAATTCTCTTTCTATATCTGTGTGGTAGTATATCTCCCAAGGTTACAAGGTGAATTTTACCATCATCTGGAAAAGGGTTTTTCAATTCACCCATATATTTTGGCACTGCTGTGGGGATAACATAAATGGGTGTCGAACCAGAATAATTTTCAAGGTCATTTTTAACTGCATTAGACTGAACAATTATCGCTTTCATTTCTGATAATTTCTTAGTATAATCACGAACCATTTTTGGAGTGGATTTCCCTCTCTTTGATACTTGGGGCATAGTCAGATGAAAAACATCGTGTACAGTTACGATATCCGTGTTACTGTTGGCAACTCTGGGAGCCACGGCGTGTGTCAGGTCCGCCTTGTAATTTCTCAATGTAGCCAACACCTTAAAACTTAAATCTCCGCCTATGGCTTTGTTCTTAATCTTAAATTCTATTTTTGGTGATTGATGCAGTTCCACATTTATGTGTTTGGATAACTCTCTGTAAAGGTTTAGACTGTATTTTGTTATTCCCGTAAATCGGTCTGTTCGATCAGTTATGATGCCTATCATTTTTACACGTTTAGTTTGTTATCGTTCGCATCGTATATTTATTTCACACGCTAACAATCAATTTTCTGTTGACAATATAGAAGAACAATATCAAAATATTTCTCTGAATTATAGCCCTTTTTACTAATAAATGTGATAGGATGATTATCTATCATCCGTGGGATTGGTACTTTCCCCATATGTAAAAATACAAATGCAGAACTGTGTTGCATAACTACCCGTATGTCCTGGTGTTCTCTCTCACGATATTATAATAGAGTACCTTTAGACCGACTTCCTGGATCATGTAATCCGTTCTTCTTGCTCTAATGATCTCGCCCATGACTCTCTTGAGGCCTGAGAAATATACCTCCACAGTCCATCTCTTTCCATATTCATGGACACGTTTCCATTCATCCTCTCCCAGCTTCTTGATCTCCCTTGCTGTTTTACCCCTGAGGGGAGATGTTCGCGATAATGTGCTGAAGTTCTTCCTCAGGGGAATAATGGCCTCGCTGCCATTATTCCTCAACAGATTGAATATGCTCCTTGAATCGTATGCCTTGTCCGCATACACCTTCTGTTCATGGCCAGTTATGAGCTTTGGGAACTGAGTGGCATCATGGCTGTGCTCCTTTGTGATGGAAATGCGGGATGCCATGATCTTCTCTGTGTCTGCCGAGACATGGAGCTTGATCCACCCTTTCCTCTTCTTTGCCCATTTGTTGGACAGCCAATCTCCCCTGATTGTGGTCTTGAAGCCTGTTGAATCTATGGCAACAGAGGATGAGGGATTGATGATCTCAGGTACCCTGATCTTCCTTATTCTTCTGAATATTGACGTGTAAGAGATTCTCGGTATTCCGAGAATCTCCTGGAAAATTCTCATGTAAGATTCAAGGGATCTGAAAGAAGCATTGAACACTGCCCTTATTCTTGCAAGGATCTCAATGATCTTATCCGGAAGAATAAAGGGCCTTCCGTTCTTCTTCCTGTTCTGTTTCTTCAGTTCATGCCTGTAATTCTCCATATCCTTGAGATCAAGGATATCCTTCATGCGTCTGACAAGCGATTCATTGTAGAGGGACCATATCCTTTTATTACTGTTCTCTCCATGAACAGTTGGGTTGTTGTTCCACACAAACAACACCCATCCTATTTTCAAGAAGAATTATTGCATGTGTTATGCAACACAGTTCCTATTAATGAAAATTCTTCTTTCTTGTATTGTTCCGGCAATAGTTTTAACAATAGTTCACTCCCTACGACTCCGTATTTTTTGTATTCTACAGCAAGCTTTTCTACATCTGCTGGGTTATCTAAATGAAGAAAATCCACTATACCTACCTTATTTATTTTTTTAGTTATGTTTTGGAAAGTTCCATCTTTGTCCCGCTTTTGTTCCATTGATACGATATTTGTTCTGTTAAGTGCCCATTTCCACGAACCAACTAATCTGTGGACATTCTTCGCAAGTAATGACGAATAGATTTCTTTAGATAAATAGAATGTAAAGTATAGGGCCAAAGGAATTTCTTCTTCTCCTGATTACTTATTAATTGCCATTATAAGTCTGACGAAACGCAGAAATCTATCAGGGAGGTCTGCATAAGTAATGCGAGAAAGTTTGTCTAAAACTCCGTACTCTTTCCACCTAAATGAATTGTCGTGCATCATATGGGTAATATAGTATTTCTCTGGTAAAACCGCATATCGACCTTTGGATTTTGGAAGTCTGTGCAGGATACCTTTTTCATCCAAAAAACCATTCTTAAATAACCTTATCTGTTGTGTGCCAACACCTGAGATTTTTGCATTTGGATTTGCAGCAGAATATCGATAAATTGAATACACATCAGACACGTTAGAATCTATGATAGTATGCAAGTTTTTTTGAATTCCGGACCTGCCCTTTCATCTACGTCCATCAATAATATCCAATCATTGCTGCATTTGCTTATTCCATAGGGCCTCATCATGTCAGGATATCCCAGTGGTGGCACAAAATAGACCCTTATACTAACACCTGTTAATTCCTCGACCCACGATTTCAGATTTTGATGTTCGTAATCCAAGCTGCTATCGATAATAACAATCTCTGAGACGAATTCCTTTAAATCATAAATTAAGTCCTTGGCAAATTCTGTATCATCTCTTGAAAAGATTAACAAACTCAGGCCTGTAATCATTGCGAATTTTGATTAAACCACAATATATGTTGTTATTCTTTATTATTTATTTGGAAATTTATTAAACACTTATTTGTCAGCTATGATTTGTTATTCATCTTCAGACATCAAAGATGTTTAATAGTCATTGGCTCAAATAATTTTTAAGCCTCTCAATAGCCCTTTTTTTGCTGACTGTGTAAATGAATACAAGTGGCACTCGTTCCTTGATCTTTCTTATCATATCTCTTGTAATACTGATGAAGGACGGTTTCTTGCCTAAATTCATTGATATTTTCATTTCAGTCAGCAAATCAGAAAAAACAGAGACTATGAAACCAACTTTATTCGGTCGAACCCTAACTAAATTGTTTATATAATTCTCGTAGCCATAAACAGAGTAGATCAACAATTTGCACACATTGTTCATCTTTTGTTTTAATAACCAGGCAGAAGAAATTCCTTTGAAAAATTTTTTATGAACTTCAGTAAACCTCTTGAAATTTGTTTCTGGGGCAGAATTCTTACTGAGGCCCGAATCATTGGAAGAATGGATTCGATAAATTGTGAGCGGAGTGTTTAGTAGTTTCAATTTTCCGGTATGATTAAGTATGGAACCCATTAGCATAATATCTGCCGGGTCGCTGCACAAGAGGATGTCAAAGTTTTCTTCTAAAGCACAACGTTTAACTGCCATTGTACTAGGGTTTAGGAAAGTTCCACTCTTCTTTAGTCTGCTGAATACATCTAATGACATTGCCCCAAGATTAATTGATTCGTCTCTGTCGGAAGCAGATACTAAAATTGATGAGGAGTCATATTTGGTTGAATCTAATGATTTCTCACTGTTTATTTTTAATGGGATATCCTTTACGGCAACTACACTTTCATCTTCCTTAAAAATTGAGATTACTTTTTTGATTTTTTCAGGCAAAAAGAGATCATCATCTTCCAAAAAGAAGAGTATTGTACCATTTGATTTCTTTATGGTTTCAACGATCCGTTCTCCATAGCTCATATTGGCTGAAAGAGTGATAAAAGTCAAATTTTCAGATCCTACTTCGGCAATTATCTTTTCCGAGTTTAGGCAAGAAGATATTATTATCTCTAAGTTGTCCATACCCTCAGTAGCCAATTTCACAGAGTCAACAGCATTTCTTAAGAATTGAATTCTATCATATGTAAATATAAGAATAGAGGTTTTCACTTTTATATTGTCAGATTTCTCGGGTTCAAACATTATCATTTAGCTCCGCTAATAGAAATCCTTCTAAATTTTGATGTAGTAGTGATTGGGCTAGACAAGACTAGACATAGATTGTTGTTGTTTTTAAAATATTTTCGTTATACATTATTTATAAGGTGGTAATTATAATTTTAAAGAATTCAATTTTCATCATTGGTTAAAGATAAAATATAGAACGAAAGTGGGAATCAAAAATATTTGCAACTTAGTAATGTTTCTTTCACTTTTTAGTGTCTTAACTTAGTAATGTTTTTGTACCACTTCTCAGCAATTACCGCCCAGTCGTAATGTCTAGTAACATATTCATGAAAAAATTCTTTCTTCTTTAAGTCGAGTCTGAATCCAATGAGGGCTGAAATTTCTTTTGCAAGATTCTCCGGATTAATGTCTACATATTTTAATGCACCAATACTCTCCAAATCATCGAAATTCCCCCTAAGGGAATCAGATGCCAAGACAAAGAGGCCTGAGGAAACCGCCTCAATAACAACATTTCCAAACGTTTCCCCGTAAGAAGGGAAAACAAAAACATCTCCGGTCTGGAATAATTTTGCTAGTTCTCCTTGGTTCATATGGCCAACGAATTGAACACCCTCTTCACTTCCATTTTCCAATTCTTTCTCATACGAACCTGCACCAGCAATATAGAATTCAAAGAATTTTTGCCCCACAAGAGACTTTATAGATTGGATCAGCTCCCCTATCCCTTTATTCTTTTCAAGTCTGCTTGCAAATATGAACCTAGTTTTTCTTTTTAAATCGTTTGATGATTTTGGCACAAAAACGTGACTATTCACACCATTTGGAATAGTGAATGCATTATGTGTGAGGAGGTTGTAGGAGTCCATTTGTTTCTTCGTGAGGAAATGGACACCATCTGCATGTTTGTTGAGGGCATTTAATAATATTCTCTTATCCGGGAAGCCTCTCTCCCCAGTAATCACGTAATTTGTAGTTTTCGCCCCAAATAAAAACCAGCTCCAAGCGTCGGTGGCGTTCATAAATATCAAGAAATCAGTGTTCTTGGACACTTGTCTTATTTTTCTCAGGTTGAGTATTGCGTACAGGAGTGTATATAGAATGTCTCCAAATGCTACTTGAAGAGGTTTTGACCTCATAAGTTTCCGAAATAGTGCAATCTCCAATGGTGACTTTACAATCTTAAAATTTACGCCATCTCGCTTCTGAAAACCTATCCTATCATTAGTATCTGAAAAACCCATAAAATTGGTCTGAATAATACTTACTTCTTCGAAATAACCCAGGCGAACAAATTCTGCGCTGAGTTTTTCAGCCACAACTTCTGTTCCTGCTCCAACTCCTAAGTTTGTGAAAAGGACTATTCCCACCGACTTTATATCCTTCTCCATCCTGTTGATAATAAAAATTTGGAAATAAAATTTTGTGCTGTTTTTCTCGATATGAGGGTATAATTTGAAAATCCTTGAAATTTGAATCCTAGTCCCCACCGTCTATAACATATAAGCGGTCTTCGATGCATGTAATTGGTTTGAACATTTTTTTGATTGCTAAGGCAGGAATGAAAATATCGTCTATCCATTTGTTGGAACAAATCGTTCTATTCTAGCGTGTGGATCTTTGTAGAAATTCTAAATACACAATCATCGCAACCATATGATTGTTATTAAGAAGACAAATTTCTTTGAGTTTCTAAATTATTGGCAATCTTTAATTTAGAAATTCAATTCCATTATTTCGAGGAAATAACATCCACGAACCATGCTGGTCTTTATACTGGGTCCACTCTTGTCTGAAACATGAGCGTTAGTATGATTCCTTTATAGACTATTCAGCAATTAAAAGAGGATTGAAGAGTTGGGATGTGTAAAAAAGATCGCCAAGAAAATTAAAAGTGTTTACCGTGGATCATGTGTGGATTTCAACGTGTTTAAAATAATAGAGATAAGGATTCAGGATGAATAAGGTAGACTGTGGCTATGAGGGGCTTCATTTAATGGAAAATAAATCGATAAGGGAGCAATCAGAATGATACCACGTATTCCTCATGATTTCCGATTTGCATTCCTCACAATGGCCGGTTTTCTTATTGTAGGAGCAACTGCAACCTGGCATTCATCCGGTTATCTAAGCATGTCTGCCTGGTTCTTTGAGTGGGCAGATGTGGTTCTAGCCTTTTCATGTGTTTTCATGGCAACACGACGAAGTGATGTGAAACACGATTCTGTTTCCACCATTCTCATAATAATATCGGCACTGGTTGTTATACTCCCACTTGGAAGAACTTCCTCACTTCCAGTGTTCACAACTCCTGACCCAGTTTACTATGGAGTTTTCGGAATTCCAATAATTATTATTGCCTATTTTATCATATTCCGTGAAAAACTAAACCAGAATGAAAAAACACTCTCACTGCTGTTCTTCTTATTCGTCTTGGGCACTATTATGTTTGTTACATACCTGTTTTATTCATATTCAATGAAATTCCCGACGGATGAGTCTGTAGTTGACCTTTACTCGGCACATCTGTTCCTGCATGGTTTCAATCCTTACAATCTCAACAACATTGCAGGCGGGTTTGGTTATTACGGATATCCTATCTATGCCAATACTCCTTTGACAACTGGCGGATACGTATATTACCTCACTTATCCGGCTCTTTCATTCATAACTATGGTACCTGCAGAAATTCTGAATATCAAAGGTTCACTGGTAATGTTGCCTTTTTTTGCGGTTCCAGTTTTCCTGGCATGGTACAGGGGTTGGTCTCGAAAGGAATGGTTAAATTCGGCTCTTGTGCTACTTCCATTTCTTAGTATAAGTATCTATTCGTCTCAGGTTAGCCTGGCTGACCTCAACATTGTATGGGCTTCCCTGATGATGGCTTCATATTATCTGCTTCCAAGAGCAAAGTATTCTGGTTTTCTTTATGGCCTTGCCCTATCTGTAAAACAGTTTCCGGCAATTACTCTCCCATTTTTCCTATTTTTCATTTACAAGGAACACGGAAAAAAGAAATCCCTCTGGTGGCTTATTTCCATGGTAGCTACATTTCTTGCAGTAAACGGATATTTCATGATAATAGGATTCCACAGCTTCTTGAGTGCTATGCTTGCCAACGAGACTGGACCATTGATCGGGGTTGGATTTGGGCCTTCCCAAATATCCTTCCTTGGCTATCTTCCAATTCCACACGTTTATTTTACTATAACAATGGTTTCCCTTACTCTCTCACTATTTGTCCTTTATGTCTTGAGGTACAGGGAAATCAAGTACGCCATCTTTGCTTTTCCGATAATAATATTCCTGTTTAATTACAGGCTTTTTGTGCAGTATATCCTCTACTGGCTGATTTTGGCCCTTCTTCCGTTCATGGACCTTCTTCATCAGAAAGAAATGGAGTTAAAGGAAAAGCATGAGAAGGTTAAGCGCACACACTACACGGGGATAAAGAGCAGAAAGGTTGTAGCCGCAATTCTTATTATTATCACGATTGGTTCAATTGCTGTGGGATTCAACCAGGGCGTGGTAAATAACCCAGGTAATTTTACTATAAATTCCGTTTCTGTAAAAGGTTACAACGCTACAGGCTTCGTTGATGATATGTCTGTAAACATTACATATCATGGAGGAACAATTTTGAATACAGGTGTGCTGTTCAGATTTGTGCTTCCCCAACCAATAGGCAATGCAAACATGTATCTGTGGAAACCTTCAACAAACATAACCCTCCATTCAGGTCAATCCGAGACAATAAATATTGTACCATATTATTCCATTGACCCTCTGCCTGTTGGATATAATTACAGGGTTATTGCATATTATGGTGATATCATGGGGTCAGGTACAGGAACAACATGAAGGTATCCGATTATTAAAGTGAATAAATTCAGAGTCTCCCGTACTGTGAAGCTATTTTTCGGATATCCTTCACCTCCTCCAGGAAATTCCATATGAAACCAGTTCCGCCTGAAACTATTTTGCTTTCTCCCTTTTCGCGTTCTTGAAATTTGAATGGAACATACCCGATTTTGGCTCCTTCATTTGCAACAATAAGAAATGGGAGTAGTTTGTTGCCTTTCATCTTGTAGTTAACGGGAATCACAATGTCACGATTGAAACCAATAAACCCTGATACTGGATCACTAATCCCCCTACAGGGTTGGACTGCAATCTTCAAAAATAATTCTGCTCCGCGGGAGATAATGCCTCTTGATATTTTTCTATGTCCTATAAATCGGTGTGCAAGATATCTTGTTCCTATTACGATGTTGTAACCTCGCTGCAATGCAAAAAGAAATTCAGGCAAAACCTCAGGCGGGTGCTGCAGATCCCCGTCCATGATGACAATGTTCTGTGATTCTGCTACTTTGAGACCCTCAAGATAGGAACCCATGTGTCCTAGTCTTTTATCATTGAAGACATTGGTGATGTCCTGACTGTTTGCACTCATTTCTGCCAGGATTTCCCTGCTTCCATCTCCACTCCCATCGTCTACGAATATCATCTGTACATCGTCAGTTGATTTACGAATTCTTCCGATCAATTCTTCTAAGTTTCCCGCTTCGTTTAAAATGGGAACGATGACACTTAGGTCCTTCAACAAAGCTCTAAATTGGTGTTGATTAAATAAAACTAGGTGTTTAAACCGGAGATGAGTTGATGCGGCACATGGTTTATGGGTAACTGAAAAGCATCATTATATCGGTAGATTACGCTTACCTTAAGAAGGATAGCAATCAAACATGAGAAGTAAAGAGTCATTCAGATCTTCCTTTATACCACTGCTTGTGGTTCTGCTGGGGGTCGTTTTCTACTCAGTTGTCTATTCTTTTATAACTGTTGCAAAATTCAATGCTTACAATGCCACAATCTTCGACTTGGGGGTGAATGCCCAGTTCCTGTATGGTGTATTTCATGGCAGCGTATCGCTCAATCCCAATTCACCTGATTTTATAAATACTGGAAAGATGATTTATCTTGTGCTTGCCCCTTTCTACAACTTATATCCGCATGAACAGGTATTGCTTGTTTTCCAGAGCGTTTGGATAGCATTGGGCGCAATACCCATATATTTCCTTGCAAGGAAGAATATTGGTGACAACTTTATTGCTGTTTTCATAGCTTTATCATGGCTATTTTACTACCCCATGTCTGGAGTTAACTGGTTTGACTTTCATTTTATGGCGCTTTTTCCAACCTTCTTTCTGACAGGAATCACATTCCTCGAATACGGTAAAAAGAGATGGGCTTTGGCTTTCCTCGTTCTAGCAACAATGACAGACTTCCTTATTCCTGTCGTAATTATATTTTATTCTCTACTGTTGCTGTTCAGTATCGGAAGAAGAAACCAGAATATGGGGCACAATGCACTGGCCATTTCTCTACTAGTTATATCTATAACCATTCTCTCCGTGACGAACATTCTTAAGGGTACATCATACACAACATTTTACACGTATGTATCAGCCACTAGGATTAGTGGCTTTAACTCCAGCTATGCTGAAATAGCATTATATCTGTTAAGAATACTATTACCTGTTGGCTTCATCTCTATCTTGGCACCCGAATACCTTGGTCTTCTCATACCTTTTTTTACCCTGGCGACAGTCAGCCGATATCAGCCATATGTCAGTACAATGTTTCTACAGTATTCTGCACTCACTGCACCAATTGTATTCATCGCAGCTGTTAAGGGATTCAGAAAGTTGAAAAGCATTCCATGGGGATTTACTTTTAAACCACATTTAAGAAAATTTGCTGTAGCTATAATTTTAGTAAATTTCCTACTTGCTCTTTTTGTTACGCCTGCAGGGAATATCGTTACAAACGGTATTTACAACGAACCAACAGGTTACATAATAACAGGCAGTCACGGTATCTACGACACAGGATCGGAGATTACCCAGAACACATATTCTCATTCTCTGAATGAATTGGCCTCATTAATTCCGGAAGGTTCTTCTGTGTTTGCACAAAACAATATTCCACAGTTGGCGCAGGGACGTAATCTCGTCATGCCTTCAACTATAATGTCCAACACATCACTTACTTCGCTTCCGGAATATGCATTGGTGGATCCATATAACGCTTACTTTACCAATCCAGTAATGCCGGGAGAACCACATGGTGTCAATGCCATGAATGCGTTTAATTCACTATTTTCATCGGGGCTGTACGGTATTCTTGGTGAATCAGACGGCATATTGCTCTTGAAGTTGCATTATTTAGGCAATCCTGTGTTATATAATCCTCAGAATTACAACTACACCCTTAAGAACCTCAGTATCCCGGCAGATGTATCCTTGGTGAATGATTCTGGAACATACTATCTTGACAACCTCTCTCACAACACAGCATGGTATGGGCCATACATCGTATTGAGTCCAGGATCTTACACTGTTGACATATCTATGAAGTCCCCCCATATCAGCACAAACGATTCTATGTTATTTGAGGTAAGCTCGTTCTTCGGAGATAGCCAGAATACCACAATTCTATCGCAAAAGATCATAAATGCAACATCTTTCAATAAAACCGGATATATGAATATAGACATGAAACTTGTTTTAAACCGGTACTGGGTGAATGTTGAGTTCAGAGGAATAGATGCCGCATGGTCATCACCTCTTTCATTATCGTACGTATCAGTGCATCAAAATTCGTGGTCATAGAACATAACCACTTATGAACCAAAAGGTTCATTGAGGAACATATGATACTTTTATCCGGTCTTTGAGTTAAATTTAGGTATACTTGTTCTTTATTCACATGACAACAAATGTATTATCAAACTACTTTAATTATAAAAATATATCATTATTTTCAATAGAAAATTTTAAACAGAGAGTGAGATTTAACCCTTAGTGAACTCTTCATTGGAATCGGCTGAATACTCAGTTTTTAAACAATATGATTCTCAGTTTGAAGAGATAAAATACCCGGAAATCACAAAGGGAAAAGAAATACCAGTCGGTTACCACACATACTCGCTTGTAATACCAGCATACAATGAAGAAAAAAGAATTGTCCCATTTCTTGAGCACCTGAAGAATAACCTTTCACGTGAGTGGGAAGTAATTATTGTCTGCGATGGAAATGACAGGACTGCAGATATAGCTCGTTCAGTTAGTAGCCAGTTTAATGTGCTGGAGTTTAAAAAACGACTGGGTAAAGGTGGAGCAGTAAAGGAAGGCTTTAAGGTCGCGCATGGCAATATCATTGGGTATGTGGATGCAGACGGTGCAATTTCCTTCAGAGAGATAGCCAAGGTCTTCAATGTTGTCGATGGAACTACACAGGTTTCAGTGGGATCCAGATGGGTTAAAGGTTCCAAACTGGTAAAGTCACAACCTTTCCTGAGAGTGATACTTGGAAGATTTTATCATTATATGTCATTTGCATTGCTGGGCATCAGAGTCAAAGATACACAGTGTGGCATCAAAGCCTTCGAGGCGAATACTGTAAGAAATGTGATGAATTCAGTGACCCTTAAGAACCTGTCATTTGATACGGCAATTATATTTCATTGTATGAGAAAGGGAGCAAAGATAGCAGAAGTCCCAATTGTATGGAATGATGTTGAAGGGAGCAAGGTAAACCCCATCAAGACAGCATTCATCATGTTTCTCTCTTTGCTGGGCCTTAGGCTGGCCAATTCCAAAAACAAAGGCAGATTTTCCGACATCATAGACACGGTTAGAGATATGATGGAAAACGCCTGAATTCTATTTTAAAACTTTTTTAAGGAATATTATTCACTTATCGTTCTTTCCTCATCAGGCATTGTCGTGAATTCTTCGGTTGCATAGCAGCCTTCAGTGCTGAGCAATTATATATATCCAACATACTCATACTCGCAAAGATGGATGGTAATACATCCCCTGCCAGGTCAATTGGTATTGACGCCATATTCCAATATACTGGATCCGGCGTTCAGCTCTTCTCCGGGATGGTTTTCTACATAATTGCCGTAAGGCTTTTCAGCACATCCAGTGTAGGGGCCATAGCGCTGTTTGTTGCTATAGTCGGACTATTTAACATCGTTTTTTCCTTTGGACTTGCGACCGCCGCCCAGCATTTCACTTCCTACAGCTTGGGGAAAAGTGATTATGCATCGGTCAGGCGCACAATTTACCGAATTCTTATGATCGGCACGGGATTAAGCGTTGGGGGCCTACTTGCTCTGCAGCTTATGGCTTCTGAAATTTCACTGGTTTTCCTTCATTCCGCTAATTATACTGAACTGGTACGCATACTCGGCGTGGTTCTCTTCGGCAACATAATGTTTGGAATACTGAACGGCACCATTCTTGGAATACAGCAGTTCAGGCTTTCGGCAATCATCAGCATTGTCATATGGGTAACGTATTATTTTGGTGCACTGTTTTTTGCGATTTACCTGCGCTCAATAGACACCATCGTATATGGTTGGATTGCAGGCATATTCTTGGGGGTGGCAGCAGAACTGGCCGTCGTACTTTCATCCGTGAGAAAATACTCCGGACCCGGAAATCCTCCAGCCAATTCATACATATTGCGCTATTCTTTTCCCATACTTCTTTCGGGAATAATATCATACGGGGCGGCGTATGCAGATAGGTTCATTGTATCCGGGCTGCTCAGCCTATCATCGCTTGGAGTTTACAATTTTTCGCTCCTGATTGCCTCGGCCATCGGTTTTGTTGCCATTCCCTTCAACAACATTCTTATGCCTAAATTTTCGGAGTTCTATGGCAAGGGTGAAAAGGAACGAATTGCCTCAACAGCTGAAGTATCATCGACACTCCTTTCTTATTTCTATGTACCTTCCGCATTGGGAATAGCCGCTCTCGCTCCCATTATACTGAAATTGCTCGGAGGCGCAGATTATGTATCGGGAGCAGTGCCTCTGCAAATTATCATGTTCTTTACCGCGATTTTCATTTCGCAGAATATCATAATCCAGGCGGTTGCCTCTGTCAGGAGAACGAGACTATTTCTATATTCCAGTGTATTTGCCTTGACGGGCAATGTGCTTCTGTCTATAATTCTTATACCGCGTTTCGGCCTTATTGGGGCTTCCCTGGGGTATTCTTCTGTTTATGTGATAACGTTCGGAATCCTATATTACTTCGCAAGGAAAGAAGGGGTCGTTTCATTTGATATTTCTGGAATACTTAAGGTGTGGGTGTCATCAATCCTCATGTTTCTCATAGTGGACTATGTATCAGATTTGTTCGGCCCACACATTTACCTATTGCCCTTTTATATAGTCCTAGGAGCTGCATTATACATTGGATTTGCGAAGATTTTTCGAATTTTCAAGAGAGAAAACAAGGAGCTTGTCCTTTCCCTTTTTCCATCAAGGTTATTTTTTATTAGAAAACTCCTACTTTTTCTCGTACTTCACTGAAAATAGTTTCTATTAGCCAAAAAGTGTATTGGCATGCATTAAAAGTAAATTGGAGAACTATTTTTTCAATTGTAATGTTCACACAGTGAAGCCTCTTCTCTCAGAATAGGTTTCAAAGCATGATTTTTCAAACGCATAAGGAAACTTTACGATCTAAATGTTGTTTTAATATAAGTTTAGTGTAGCTGAATAAGGGGGTGGGGTAAGAAAGGACTTTCAATGATCGCCCTTATATGTCTCTTTAAGGCAAGGGGAAGACTTTAACAGGTGCTGATTATGTATGATTATTGCTAAGTATTTGATGTTAAAAAGGGCATTGAATTGCTCTTATAAATGTTAGTTCTTTGCCGCAAGTTTGACACATAGTTTTCAATAGAGAACGTTTTCAAGCTTATTCAGTCTAGTTTTTCTAAAACTAAAGATGCATAATTTCCAGTTAAAAATGACTAATAATAGATAAAACTAAATATTCTTATTATAATCCGAAAAAGTGAGACTGCCGGTAAGACAGGTAACTAAGCGCATTAAGATTCAGATCGGATATGGGTGTAACGCAAAATGCAGTTTTTGTTATTATTATGACAAACTGAGCCAAAAAAACCTCCCCAGTAGCATGATTTTGGAAGAACTGGATCTGGCTAGGTCATTGGGTTTTGAAGATTTAGACTTCAGTGGAGGGGAGCCCACTCTTTCTCCAATGCTGGAAAAGAGTATTGAGCATGCAAAAGAACTTGGTTTTAAGGATATAGGCATAATTACCAATGGAATGGTAATATCAAACTCTAGAATGCTGGAGAAATATGTAAAATCAGGGCTCTCAGATGTACTTTTGTCTATTCACGGTTCGAAGGCCGAAGTTCATGATTCGTTAACCAATATACCGGGGAGCTTCGATAGAATATTGTCAGCAGCAAGGAATTCTACAGAGTTTGGAATAAAAGTTAGAACGAATTACGTTATTACAAAGAGTAACTACACCGATTTGGTGGATTATGCCAATTTGCTTAGCACTTTTGTTCCACATTCTTCTAACTTCATATTCTTTAATCCGTGGGCTACTGGAGTTTCTGACCTCGTTAAACTTACACCGAAGTTTGATGAGGCTAAGATATATCTTCAGAGCGCCATCGACATCCTGAAAGAAGCAGGAGTTGAGCATGTAAATGTTAGGTATGTGCCATTTTGTACCCTGGATGAAAAGTATTTTGGCAATATCGTAGACTTTCCGCAAAGACTATTTGACCAGTATGAATGGCAGTATCCGTTTACTGAATTTTCTGAGTGGATCCCTGAAGAATTTGTCAAAAGAAAGGAAGAGCCATTCGACCTCAGAGATGCCTATGCAAAGTATGTCAGAAGGCACAAAATTATGGATCTGCGCTATGCCAGATCTATGCAGGACCTTAAGGATATTGTGGGGATGTCTCCCAACATAGAACAAATAAAATCACCAAAAAAATGGTACAAGAAAATCCCTGCATGCCATGAATGCGAACTCTCCAATGAGTGTGATGGAATAAAGAATGAGTATTTGGAAATTTTCGGAGGCTCTGAATTCAGACCTATAAAAATTCAAGAGATTAATGCAAGCTGAAGTTCCGTTACTATCGATCGTTATACCTAGCCATGGTAGGTTTCAATATGTATTGGAGTTGCTGGACTCCATTGTTGATACTTTCAAAGAGCACTTAATGGAAACCGAGTTATTTGTCATAGATGATTTTTCAAAAGTGCCTTACGATTTCAAACTATTAAGTGAAAAGTATGCGGGGTTATTTGGTCAAGGCGTAGAATTCATCAGAAATGAACTGAGAGAATATGCCTCTTCCTGCCGCAATATAGGGTTAAGGAAATGCAAAGGTGAATACATTTTCTTTCTGGACGACGATAATGTTGTCACAAACAAATTTCTTACTATTCTACTTGAATTCATTGAAAGAAACAAAGAGTACGTAGCAGTTGGCGGTGTCAGCAGAAGCTATTGGACGGGCGAATTGCAGCATTATGTTTGGAAAATATCATTGAATCCTGTGTCTCTGATGAAAGGAAAGATTGTTGAACCGACCTTATCCTTAGAAGAGCAAATACGGGAAACTGATTTCATTCCCAATGCTTTTTTGGTCAGAAAAAGTGCAGCCTTAGATATCGATGGATTTGACAAAAGTTTTCCTATATATTTTGAAGATACAGATTTTGGAATCCGACTCAAGTCAAAGGGTAAAATTGGCATTCTTAGCAACGCAGTGATAAGGCATAAAGGCTCACCAAGCGTATCAGATATGTCACCTTTTAAGGGTGCAATGAACGTGAGAGGGTGCGTATTTTTTGTTCGAAAGCATGCACCATCCATGATTTACTTTGCCTTTTTTGGGATTTTGATTTGGTGTGCTTCATATTTTAAGTCCTGGATTCCAAAATCAGGATTTAGCTCAATCTATAAATTCTTGTTTTTTTTATTCCGGGGTTTGCAGGTTGACTGATCATCATTGCGTGCTTTCCACCATATTCTGGAAATCTTCTCTTAAGAATTCAAATGCAAAATTCTTGTAAACTGCTTTCCTGATTTCCGTCTTCGTTTGTGCAGTTATTTCACCATTTTTCCATTTGTGATAATATTCCAATATTGATTCGGCAAAATCTCCTAAATTGAAGGGTTTTATTAGCACACCCTGTTCTCTGGTCTTTATGATGTCATGTAATCCCCTCACATCAAAACATATGCACGGCAGACCGTAAGCCTGGGCTTCTAAAACACTTAATCCAAAGGTTTCATCACGCGACGTAGAAATGAAAATCGTAGCATTATTCCTTTCTTCTTCTAACAACTTATTGTCTACCATGCCAAGATAATGCACATTTTCTTGGTATTTGGCTGCCAAGTTCATCGCAATATTTGAGCCATCCCCACCTCCAACAACTCTGATATCAATGGATCTTTCCTTTTCCATTACTTTTTCAATAATACCTGGTAAGAAATCAATCCCCTTCTGATCAACTGTGAGCCTTGAAATCAGCAGCACTGTGAATTTATGGTCATTATTTGCTTTCACTTCCGGCATATGGGTGATGAAATTGGGCACATAATGCAGGTTACCTTCGAAACCAAGTTTTTTCAATTTATTGAGGTCATCAGTGTTAATGACATGGATATTATTCATGAACTTCAGATAAAATTTAATCAAATACCTTTTGACCCAATCGAATTTTTTATGAAGATAAGGAGATTGTATCAAATAATATGAGTGGAGACCAAATATGACTCGTAATTTTAAAACTTTTGAAAAGAAGATTAGAAAAGGGATCGTGAGGAAATCTGTATGTGCACAATATATTAAATCAAAATTTTCGAGTTCTTTGTAATTTAATATTCTATAAGGAATTCTATGATTTCCAAGTCGAATTACTTTGTAGTACATTTTATCGTTAAATTGAAACCGTTCGGTGGTCAGATTGCTATTCCTTACTGGTATTCCAGTTACAATACGCATTTCATATGAATTCTCAAAAAGTCTAATGAGGGATGATGCATAGGTTTCTTCACCACCAACACTTGATATATCGTCCACAAATATGGCTATTCTAGTCAAGTAATACCATGAGAAAAACACTACCGTGTATTTTTAATTCTGCCCCACAATGGTTGTGATGAGTTGTGAATGAAACTTGAGCTTGTTCCGATTCATAAGTTAAAATAGAATCCACAAAAGAATTTGCACTTTAGCATCAGTGTTGGATAAACTTTATAATTAGGCATATAACATTCATATGGTGAATCAGGCGACTGGCACAGTTCTTTCGGGAAAGATAATATTACTTCCTCAAATAACCTTCGAAGGAGAAGAATTTTAGTAAATAGAATGTTATGCGGAGAAACAAGCAATGACAGGCGTAGCTAAAAACACTATTAATTCAATGGGCAATAAAAAGCTGCATTCTTTGTTATTTCAATTTCTTCAAAATATAGTTTCGAATATAAAATCAAACTATATTCCCATAGTTTCCCTTTTCTCACTATCATTTCTTTATATTGGTTTAATAGGACTATGGGCAAAAGGTAAGCTTCTTTTCGGAGGTGACATGATAGGGTTCTACCACCTCTACAATTTCTTTGCTGCCCCAAGTGTTTCTAGTTTTCTATGGGGAGTATCCAACATACTAACTGCAGGAAACATATATGCGACTTTCTATCTGCATTATTACATTACCACAACACTGGCAGTTTTTTCAATTTATAAGCTAAGTACCAAAATATTCAGGATTGATTCCACAAAAAACAGGTACATCTTAGGAATAACCTCATCTGCTCTGTTCCTGTTTAACCCTTGGTCGATTACTTTAACTTATTTATCACTGGTAAGCGATGTGAGTCTGTCTGTTTCCGGATTCACTCTTATTTTGCTGGGAATTGTGATGTTTATTCGCAGAGATTGGGATAGGAATTCAATAGTGATATCCGCTATAATTTCTGGCATTGGCATTGGCATGTCTCTATCCCCATTTCCCAACTATCTAAGGTTGATGTTAGTAGTAATTGCAATGTATACTATGTTGTTCATTCTAAAGGTTGTTAAAAGCCATGCAAATCGCTTTAATATGGTCAAGGCCATTGCAATCTTCTACATCATTTCCTTGACCATTGGTTTGTCCTTGAGTTTAAATTTTCTTATACCAATAATTACGTCCCTTCATCAAATTTCTTCAACCGCAGCTTCTGGTGCTGTCGACCATTCAAACTTAATTTTCTACACAGGACAATTCAACATTTTGATCAACACATTGAGGGGCTTAAACCAGTGGCAATTTCCGTATATTTTCTACTACGGTTTGTACATTAATTTTGGTACCTTCTTCACCATTACCTTTTTTTGGCCCTTGTTTGCTTTAGTCATTCCACTAGTATTCCCTGAAAAAGCACACAGAAAATGGATAACAGCATTAGTGGTGATCCTGCTGGTAGTTGTTTTCTGGGATAAGGGTGCAAACCCGCCATTGGGCATTATCTGGTCAGAAATCAATAAAGTCATACCTTATCATTACCAGCTAATACCTACAGGTTACCTTAGTGGTTTGTATTTGGACAGATTTTATCCAATTTTGGCGTCCTACTCTGTACTGCGGATTTTTCAGCGGCTTAACAGCGAAGAGAATATTGAACGATTGAAAAATTTTCCAAAGCGATTTATGGCAGTGAAGTCGAAACATTATGAAAGATTTTTACCAGGAGTTGTTGCTGTTGCAATGACCATTATTCTATCCATCTCTGCACTGCCGTTATTTTCAGGCGCTGCGGTTACACACCAATATAATGGATCAAACAAAGATGATGCGGGGTTCTACATACCTAACTCCTTTTACCAAGCCAGATCTGATTTATTGAATAATATTTCTGGTAATATTCTTCTTCTACCACCAACCACGAGTAACCCGTATATAAGTACGGGGTGGGGATACGCTGGCGAAATTGGATTTTACCCTGCATTTTTCGGTCCTGCCAAGATAGTAACCCTAAACAGTTTCGGGGGCACGTACTCCAGTCCATCCCAGATTCAGAAGTACGAAATGCTTACGGAGCCGCTTGTTTTAAACCAAACTACCAATAAAGTTCAACTAGAAAGTAACTACACAAATTTGCTGGAAAACAATAATATATCATACATAATGGTTGATTCTTCAATAACATCTGGAACTTCTTTGAACATGAGTTGCGTAGATACTGTTATCCATTCTCTTGTGGAATATCAGGGAGCAAGGATTATTTTTAATTCTTCTCCCCTGGTTATACTAAAGCTTTCGGAGTAATGCCATAAAGCCGTGATCAAAACAATAATAGAAGGATAAGAGTGTAAATGGCTTTTTCCGGGTTTATTGATATTATTCATTGTAATATTTTGTCATGTTTATTTTAAAATTTTCTATACTGAATTTCTCCTTCATTTTAAGCAATTCATTTTCGGGTGGTCTGTCTTTTGATTCAATCTCTCTGATAGATCTAACTGCAGAAACTGCCTCAAGCGGTTCAAAGTATTCTGCAAATGTACCAGCAACTTCACGATGAACAGGTATGTCTGACAGAACCATATTTATTCCAGCTTTCAAGCCTTCTGCAACCGGATACCCAAAGCCCTCATCAATGGAAGGTGAAATGAGAATGTCACAGGCATTGTATATCATATTGAGGTCCACCTCGTTCTCAACTCTCATGGTAATAGAATTGGGAATAGACTCCCCCACTCTAATGAGACTATATTCGGGCCCTAATTTATCCATGATTTCCGGTAATACCTTAAGATTCTTCCTGGGAATGTTTGTTGAAATAGAAAGTATAAGCTTCTTGTCCGGTAGGTTAAGTAATTTCCTAATGGCGCTTTTGTTTTCAAGAGGATGGAAATTATCACTTATGTATGGACATATGTAATCAATTTTTGCATCAACTCCCATTCCTTCCAACATCTTTTTAACGTGCCTGCTAACGGTGATGATCCTGTCATATTTCAGGTAGTGCATGTAAAATTTTTGCAGCATTCGCTCTTCAAAGCTCTTTTCGACGCCTTTAAGGAGCGGAAATACGTCGTGAATGGTGACTATGTTGTCATACCCTGGCGCTACAGGCAGCACGTGCGGGGATGAAACATGCAATATGCTCCCATCTTTCTTCCTTTCTTTTAACATTTCCGCCAGTTCTTGAAAAGCTTTCCTGTAAAAAATTGAGTTGAGGTTGAAACTCGATTTTCCGTACGGAAATTTTCCCTCCACCGGTATTCCTCTGGAATATGGTCCGTGTTCATTCCTGAATTTAAGAAAGTAAATTTTAGATTCTTCTGGAAAACTGGAATGAAGGTTTATGGCATACTTATTTACACCCGTAGTTTCCTTTCCCTGACTGATTATGATAACCTCTCTCATCATTTCCACTTAAGAGTTAACCCAATTTCTATTCGGTATGATAAGTTGTTTTAATAGATATTTCATTCGATCAGATCAAGTAAAATTGTTTCCCCGCCAAGGAAAAAATGTGAATTCCAATCGTCATCAAGTATGTTTGCTGTACTTTGTTAATATGGTGGAATAACAATGAATAACTGAAAGATTAGCTCAGGAGAGAATTGTTAGATGTTTCTCCCAAAGGGCTGTAGTTTTATCCCAAGAATAACTCTCTGCAAGCCTGCGAGATACTTCGGGCCAGAAGGCGTATTCGTTCAGTATTTTCAAAATTGCTATGAGGAAATCTTCCCGATTACCATCTGGAACTTTAATTCCATTTCTGCCTTCAATTATGGCTTCATCCACACCAGGGGCACTGTATGCTATGGTAGGTGTACCACATGCAGCTGCTTCCAGTATGGAATAACCCCACCCCTCGGCAACTGAGAAGTGAAGGTTAAGCCAGGACCTAGATACTACATCAAATAGACGTTTCTCGTCCAAACGTCCAAGGTATTCAACATTGCTATTCAGGCCAAGCTTCTCAGATAGTGATTTCATCCTCTGGAGTGACGGTCCGCTGCCACATATCCTCAACATAATATTTGGATACTCATTTTTCAATTCATTCAGTAGAAATAGGGCCTCGTAAGGCCGCTTGTAATCCCTTAGACCTCCAAAGTATACGAGCGAGGGCACGGAATACTTTTCTTTCGGCTTTAACCGAACAAAATCTACACCGGGTGGGATTCTAACTATCCTGTCACCGGGAATTCCTGTATCCTTAAGATCCTGAACCCCCTGCAAGGATTCGGTTACGAATGGCCATTGCTTGTAAAAGCGATGATAGTTTGACTCAACGGTCTTAAGCACTGTTGCCTTAATTGGATCAAGCTGCCCATACAGCGTTCTCCTGTGAAGGTGGCGGAAGAAAACAGTTCCCGGAATGTCTGTGAAACGTTCTGAGAACCAAGGAACAACGTGAGCCATATCATCTATTACGACCGTCCCCTCCCTCTGTTTTCTTTCAAACAGGATGTTCCTGATATGAGAAGAAATGTTACCCCCAAATCTGTAAATTTCAATTCCGTCGATTGTCTGGAACGACGGTAATCCCTGAGCACGGGTAGAAAGCCACTGTACTGTATATCCTCGCTTGACTAGTCTCCTTGAAACCTCGTATATGGTACGTTCGGCTCCTCCAGCCCTGGGATGCAGAAGATCCCTGTGGTTCAGCCAGATCACTTTATTAAAGGCCATTTGCGATGATTCCCCAATTGTAGCAAAGGAGCAGATACAAGACATGATTAAACAGTTTCCATTGCAGCGGGAACTGATCATCCATTAATTCATCAGTAAATCTATAATGTAAAGCATATGTGCTATCAAGTGACAATATATTTTAGGTACACCAACATTTAAGAGGTCTCTGTTGGTATGTTTTTTTGGTCAAGACAGATAGATGAAAATTTCGGTCATAGGCAACAGAAGGCATTACAATCTCGAAGACTACGCCGTGAGGGCGCTGGAAAACCTTGGACATGAAGTTCAGTTCCTCGGATACAATGAGATCAACGGCAGGAGATACAGCGAACTCCTGCGGATGGTTACCACACGGTCAGCCGTTATCCGAAGGTTTTCCGAACCTTACTGGCTGGATGCCATCAATGAGAAGTATATGCTTTCATTGACCAAGTTCCAGCCTGAGATCGTGCTCTCCATAAAGGGGGAGAGTGTTCTGCCAAGGACACTCACATACCTGTCAAGAGAGCTGGGGACGAGGTCTGCACTGTGGTCACCAGACGATCCGAGATTCTTCAGGTCACTTTTCAGATACATTGCGCCGCACTATGACTATGTGTTTTCCTATTCATCTCACGGTACAGAACTGTACAAGGATCTGGGTATAGAAGGGGTACACCGTATGACCTTCGGCTGCGATAGCAACCTGCACAGGAGGGAGAATTGGGACAACAGCCAGAAGAACAGGGCGCTGTTCGTTGGGACATTCACGCCAAACCGTTTCAGAATCATTAAGAGCCTGATCAGGAACGGGATCAAGGTTGACATTGCCGGCAGGCACTGGAAGCAATTCCTCCCAGCAAACGTCATTTCTGAGGGAATTTATGGGAGAAGGCTGTCTAAAGCCTTCCATAATTACAAGATTTCCATAAACATGCACAACGACGAAAGATACGGACCTAATATGAGAACATTTGAGGTCACAGGTAGCGGCGGGACCCTCATGACAGACATGGCAGAAGACATGGATAAGTTTTTCAGAGAAGGGAAAGAGGTGTTCATCTATCAGGATGTCGGGGAACTCATGAAGCTCATAAAGGACAGAATTTCAGATGACGAACATATCACTGAGGTGGCGAGGAATGGTTACAGGCGCTCCCATAATTCCTATACTTATGATAAGGTAATGGGAGGTTTTCTTAGAACCGTGTCAAGTAAGTCCTAAATTCCTGTCTGCATCGTTCTTTCTTAAAAATATGTCAGGAGGGAGAATTCTCCCTATAATCATGGATTTAGAAAGGCAGTAGAAGTGTCAACTTATTTCGTATACCACAGGCTGACACCTGATTATGCCCAATCCACCAGTTCAACGGCGAGTCTCCAAGACTGAGGGGATGCATTTATTCTCCGAATTCCTGAAAGTTAACGACAAAGGCGTATCGGACGGTCGACATTCTGAATTTGGAATCAAGGGTTACTGTTGATTCGAACCGGGAAGCTATTGGTTTGCGGGGGATAGGTCAAGTGCTGCGTTCAATTGGAAAAAGATTCCGTAAAAATCCCGCGACTCAGTAATGACGGAGCCAATTCGTCCGCGTGTGATGGAATGTGTTCGCAAAATTTGCACACTGAATTTGCACCCATTCCTTCAACTAGACACGGAGTTTCATTTCCAGAAACTGCAAGGGCTCTTTCGGTGAATTTCCTGTTAAATGCATCCTTTACCTTATGGCATATCCATTAGACGTACGCGCTTATATGTGTCAGATATGTGTTGTTTATGCATTTTATATGTTAGCAATAATAAAGTTTAAGTCTCCATAACACATTGCTTACTGAATCAGATGTCAAGAAAGAAGTCCCTGAGTCCCGCCGAGATTAACAGGATAGTCAATATGCACGTGGACGGGATGAAAAGCTCATCAATTGCCAGAGCAATGAGAAGGGATCCGAGGACAGTTGTTAAGGCATTGAGTGAGCACAGTGACCTGATAGAGATGGCCAGTGCGGTCAAACAAAGCCTTGTGTACGATATAAAGTACCCCGTGGCGTGGGTGGAGGAAGATCGCGGCACTGGAACCAAACCCGCCAAATATTTTCCACTGGATGATGAAAAACGTGCGTTGCTGAGCGGAAGGAATTATATTGGACATTACGGGGGACGTACTTCGGCACCTTATGGCCATAGGATTCAGTCTCTCACTGTAGGTGTTGAAGAAACGGGAAAACAAATCATCATCAACGTACCGGCGGAGAAGAAGTCAGACTGGGAACAAACACTGGAACTCGTACCACTGATGAATATTAAGATGGCACAGAAGGCGAGGGCCGATGAGAACAGGAATGCTCGGAAGATATCTGAAATACTGCAGCAGGATATGAACAACAGATACAATCTTGGTATGCTCAGGATCTTTTATGATTGGATGCACCCGAGACCACCCACCATTGTTTACAATAATTCTGTGCAGAACCGGGGGATGAGCTTATCCGACATCCTGCTAACTAGGGAAATCGTAAGGGACCAGCTCAAGGACCAGCTATTTCCACTGAATCTTGCAACCATGAAGGTCATGGGCGATACCTCCGAAATCCTTGATGAGCTTAAGAACGTGGATGAGAGTGTCAATTCCCTTAAGGAGAAGATAGGCGAAACCCGTTTGGGCGCAGCAGAATTTGATACCTTGATATTTCAAATGATCATGACACTGTATCGGAAAGTGGTGAGCGTGGAGGAAAAACTTGACCACTTCAATCACTCTGTAAATTTCCGAAATGGATTTTGAATTCCGAAAAGATGTTTCCATGAATGAGAAGTTAGCGAATTCTTAATTCTCCCCATAGAATCGTGAGACGGGTTGTCCGCTTTCTGAGGTAATCTGGTGCAAACGCCATTAAATCTTAACTGTCCAATATGATTCGCATAAGGCAAGGTTCAGCTCCAGTTGGTAATTGTGATGCCGTGTAATGATCAGGCGCAAATGTGTCTACCCATAAAGAAAATTAATATACGTTTCTTTAACCATGATAAAGAAAAAATCCGATTATTTTATTACATTTCATTATCCTATCAATTTAGTGTAATCTGCAGGCTCTGCAGCACAAAAGTACAACAATGATTTCAGGACAGCAAAAAGAATAGTGTATGCAAGAAAGAGTACAGTTAACCCTAACCCAAAAATTTTTACGGGTCCAAATGAGATTCCTCTCAATCGTTTTACTCCCTCCATCCAATAAGTTTCATTTTTGTCATGATCAGAAAATACACCTTGGAGAAACTGCAAGGTATTTTCGCATTGAATGGTATGATAATGGGCAATATTTTGAGTAAAAAAATTTTGCAAAGAAAAAATTAAGAAAATAAATCAGACCTGAAAGGGCTCATTTTTAACGCTAAAATCCTCGTTCTGTTGGCATAGAAGCATAATCTGCACACATATCTGAACAGATATCGTTTCATATAGATTTTTTAAATTTTAATTATCTGCGAGAAAAGGTATATGTGCATATGGCTGTGCAGAAAAATATTATTCCCGGTTCAATAATATTTATATGGCCAGAAAAAAGCATCAACCACCATCAAAATTGAAATATGCTGAAAATCACCCGTCTGTAACCGTCCATCTTACAAAGGATGAACATAAAGACCTGCTTGAAATGGCATTTAACAACGACAAAAGCATGAACCAGATCATCAAGGAAGCGGTTGGCCTGATTAGGAGAACCTGGAAGAAACAGCAATACTTTTTCAATGAGGGCTCAGAATCGGGATATGAAGATGCTGTCAAGGATTTCAGCCGGAATTTCAAGTGCTCAAGGTGCGGCAGGCCCTTGGAGATAAAACCGAATCTTGAGAACCAATTGTATCAGTGGTTAGTGAACGAATCTTCGAAAGCAGGTTGGCATCATGGCAATTGCAGAAAATAATCAGTGTTGATAATTGTAGGATTAACTTGACCCGAGCCATCGGAGAACTGGAACACCATTGTCTTTACAATTTTTCTATATTTTACGGTTCAACATACCTACCATATATTAGTGAGATTTCGGCTGTTAAGTCAGAATACAGTTGGCAGTTTTTGCAAGCTAGAATGTAAGAAGCGGAATGAGAAGAAAAAATTGATTTGAAACTCTTCTTGCAAAAATCTATTGCCGTGGTTTCAGAGCCTTATTATGCCCAAATGGAAGAATGCCTAAAGGATATGACCAGAATAATGGCGCGCTGTCAAAATTATTCTTTTTCAACACTGTTGTGGGGTTATGTCTCCATTGATTCACAAGGTATCTTTCATCCGCCAAATATATAATTTGGGAAGAGCATGCAGAAGGGATCTACTTGGATAGCACTGAAATGCCGACTGTGAATGCCATAATCCCAATATGCAACTGGGCAGATCGTCTAGAGGAATGCCTTAAACAACTCTCCGTCCAGAAATATGGTGGGGACTTCATTATAACAGTCGTAGACTGTGGGTCTACTGACAGTACTGTGGATGTTGCCAGGAGTTATGGTTGTGAGATTATCACAAAAAGGGATTCCCCAATTGAGGGCCTCATAGGGCTCACAAACTATGGCTTCAAGAACTCAAGAGCAGATTTGGTCTGGAAGGTAGACGCTGACAACATCATGGCTGATCAAAAGGTTCTGAGTAGATTGGTGGAGCCATATCTTCAGGATTCCGGGATAAATCTCTCTGTTCCACGGCAGATCACAAATGATAGTTACAAATCCTTCACCAATTACCTTACACTCAGGGAGATGGTACCCTATAATGCCATGATTTCCCATAGCGTGGGTAAAGATGGATGGAATCTTGTTGAGGATATGTGGTACGGGATCTACAATTCCACCCTGATGAGAAGAAGTGCCATTGACATGGTAGGTGGATGGGATCAGGACATAAGAGTTCTGGGTAGACTGAGGAACCTGAGAATGAGCCGGGCAGCCCTGGTACACGATGCCTGTTATTACCATGACCAGAGGGTCGATCCAATCTCATTCATGAAGAAGATGAAAAGGAGAATCGATTATTTCGGGAAAATGGATTCAAGAATATTGGCTGAATACTTCTTAACTAATTTTGAGAATAATAAGAATGAAGCACAAAACCCTCTCGGTTATAGAAGCGAATTGTGGCGAATTGCAAGAACTGGCGGTAATAGAAATATTAGAAATATATCGAATGAGTTGCTTTTTCAGATAGTAACATTTACGTCCTTACTAACATCACCTATCGCGGCATGGCGCATTTTTAGAAGAAGCCTCTACCATTAGTCCAATACATTGTCATTATTTTAGTTGACCCATAAAAAACGCATTTCTAATTTCCTATTCTCACAATTTGTTCTTACTTTTCCTTACTTCGTAAAATTTTTTCACAAAATATTCTTTCTTTAACCGTGCAAAGGGTTGAAAAAGCGTAAAGAATATTATTTCTTTGCTGTTAATATCGAAGCCCCATTTTAAACATCTCAAATATGTTAGCAATGACAAATTTTGTCTTTCCTTTGCAAAGAAGTTTAGCCTCACGGACCAATAAGCTTTATGATGTTGAGCCAGTTTCTTCACCGGTATTTTCTTTAACCCTGATACCAAATCCTGCATATCGGTCAAGACGAGATTGCTGTATTCCGTATCCTTGTTCCAAGACTTTTCAAGGTCATCTATCTCATGAGTCTGAGATTCATTATGAATCCGATAATAACTTGTATTGCCGTCAATAACTGCGACATTTCCTCGTTCAAGGTAATTGTAAAATAAAAATATGTCAACCGTAAGTTTATTCTTTTTTAATTGATCGAGTTGTTCTCCGATTAGGTTTTTTCTTATACACATGGAACTTGGATTTATGAATCCAATTTTTCTCAACGATTGGATAACATTACCATTTTGTACAAATACAGGTTGCTGCTCAACAAGTGAATAATTATTGATAATATCTTCCTCAAATTCTCCATAAACTGGTATTACTGTATTCTTGTAAAAGTCCACCTCTGGATTTTCAAAGAACTCGTTCACCCTGCTCAATTTCTCACACGAATACATGTCGTCATCGTCAAGGAAGCACAACACATTTCCTCTGGAAATAGCAATGCCTTCAGCTAGTTTTGCACCATACCATTTCTCCTCCGAATGGATGTTCATAATCCCGAGTTTGTCAAGTTCAGAATCTATGTGTTCATCAAGAAAATTTTTTATCACAATAATTTCAAAATACTTTCTCGGGAGTGATTGGTTTAAAACTGAGAGTACTGCCTGCATCAAGTATTTTTTCCGATTATATGCAGATATTATAACTGATATTCGCGGGTCTTCATTTGAACTGTCTTGTCCCATCAGGCATTGATCAACTCCCAATAAGTATTTTTTTCCATATTAGTAAGACAGGTAATTTACAATAATACCTTTCTTGCAAATAGAAACAGTTTCAAATTCTAAATTTGCTTGGATCTCTTTAACATTGTGGGGGTAGCTTAAGTCCTCCCGCAACCAGATAGATGATCGTATCTCTGTATTCATGAGCCTTGAACCCGTAAGAACGCTTGAATGCTGTACGTATTTTGTTGTTCAGGCCTTCCACAACAGCTGAATTTATTCCCGATCTTATGGCCTCCATGATGCCATCAAGATGCCTCTTCATGGTCTTTCCGAGCTTGATGATATCGGGCATCCTTGACCTGGATGCCCATGATATCCACTTTATGAGATAATCCTCAGCAATGGACACATTCACCTGCCATAATCTCTGGAGTGCTATCTTGAAATGATAAGCATGTGATGTCTGGAGATCCAGTGATTTTATGGACATGAGGCGATCTCTTTCCTTTTCTGAGAGATCGAAAGAATTCTTCAGCCAGTCATATCTTGTGTGCTTTAGAATTTCATTCTCCCTTGCCTCTTTTCTCCTTATCCTGTCCAGAGTGTCATTCATCATCTTGATCACATGGAAGTGATCGAAAACGATTGAAGAATCAGGGAAATACTGTTTAGCACCGGATATGTATGAGGGGTACATATCCATGGTGATGTGTTCAATGTTCTTCGCATCAAGGAAAGGATGCTTCATGATGAATTTTCCAAACACATCGCTTTCCTTACCGTCCTCGATGTGTATTACCCTGCTGTTCTTGATATCGTAAAAGAGCGTAACATAGACATGATGCTTCTCCACGGAGAATTCATCGATTCCAAGTGTCTTCAGATCGGAAATATCCTCCGATTTCCTTGCCTCTTCCACATAATGTCTCAGGATTCTCCACACAGAATCCTCATTGATTCCCACCATACGGGAAACAGCAGATACCGGCATCTCTCTGCCCATCTCCACTATCATTGCTTCAAAATGAAGGGAGAAACCCGATCCCTTTCGTGCCCATGGAAGATCAACGGTCTTCTTTCCATGCTCATTGCATTTTATTCTGGGCTCCCTAGCATGCACATATGTGGGGTACTGGAATACGTTCAGGTGCCTCCATGTCCTCTCCTCTGTGTCGTGGACTCCGTATGGTATTCCACACACAGGACATGGGAATTTAGATCTCCTTGGAAAATCTATGAAGATATCCACCCTCTTTTCCTTATGATCGAACTTTATTTCCTTGATGATCCACGGATCCTCCAGACCTAGAAGTCTCCTGAACAGTTCCTCTGAATTCACACAATGTAAATGAATGAAGGTTTATTATTTACCCCCAAAGAGTTCAAGAGAACC
>JAJZXP010000213.1 GCA_021806345.1 Thermoplasmata archaeon
CCGAATATCCGCCATAATAAGCATTGCTATATGGGTAACATACTACTTTGGTTCGTTGGTTTTTGCTGTCTATCTGCGCTCAATAGATACAATAGTTTTTGGCTGGATACTTGGTATATTCCTGGGGGTTGCAATAGAACTTATCGTTGTACTTTATTCTGTCAGAAAGTTTTTGGGAGATGGGGTACCTCCAGCTAACTCTTATATCCTGCGATATTCGGTTCCTATTCTTTTTTCAGGGATTATTTCATATGGAGCAGTCTACGCGGACAGGTTCATAGTTTCAGGATTGCTCAGCCTGTCCTCCCTCGGCATCTATAATTTTGCGCTGTTAATTGCATCCGCCATAGGATTTATGGCATTTCCATTCAACAATATTCTCATGCCGAAGTTTTCGGAATATTACGGCAGAGGAGAAAAAGAGAGAATTGCCTCCACAGCTCAGGTCTCTTCCACTTTACTTTCTTATTTCTATGTTCCCTCTGCCCTTGGGATAGCGGCACTTGCACCAGCCATACTTACTTTGCTGGGTGGTCAAGATTACACAGCAGCATCTGGTTCACTGCGCATCATATCTTTCTTTACGGCGCTGTTTGTGACCCAGAACATCCTTGTCCAGGCTATCGCGTCCGTAAGGAAGACAAGAGTATTCCTCTATTCTAGTGTTTTTTCCCTCGCTGGCAACGTAATTCTTTCCCTCACACTGATTCCCCCATTGGGCCTGATCGGCGCGGCTATGGGCTATTCGTCTGTGTATGGAATCACTTTCGTCACACTATATTACTTCGCAAGAAAGGGCTCTATCATATCCTTTGATGCCTCCGGTATGCTGAAAGTCTGGGTATCGGCGGTGGTCATGTTCGTTACCGTTGTTATTGCTTCAGATATTCTTGGTTCAAAATTTTTCATGTTGCCGGTCTATATCATGCTTGGAGCACTGGTTTACACTGTACTTGCCAAAGTTTTGGGAATTTTCGGGAAGGAAAACAAGGAACTTGTACTCTCTCTTTTCCCACCTTCTTTTGTGAGATTCAAGAAATTGTTGTCTATATTAGTTCTATCTTAATCAGGGAAACAATCTAATTTCAGATTAAATTATCTTATCTCAACTTCGCCCTTTTCTACTACTACAACTCCAACTTGATACTTTCCAGCAGTTCCCTCTGGTCTTTTGTGTATTCAACATGTAAATGTGATCCTGTTAAATAGACCACTTCCCTTATTCCTGCCTCAGATCTGGAGAAGAACGACTACAGATGTGGCTTAAGATCCGCGAATGCTTTCTCCACTACGTCCTTCTCCCTGTATACCTTCAGCACATACTTTGTTGCAATCACTGTGTTTGTGATCAGGGTCGTGTAGCCGAACCTGTTGGTCCTGCACTGTTTTGTTTTGTGCTTCAGTACATATAAGAACTTGATGGATTCCTTGTCATATGTGATCTCAATGAGGTTGCGGAAACCTTTCAGATCGGCCTCAACCAATCTGAACATGTTGTACGGGGGCAGATTCAGCGTCATTGAATATGACCACAAGCTTGGAAAGGGGGCGGCAATCATTGGAGGGATGAAAAGGCAAAAGAATGAATTCGTAGGGTATGTTGATGCAGATGCGGTGCCCCTCGCTGATGATATCATTAAGGTATTCAGCCAAATGGCGAACATAACCCGGTGTCCATTGTTTCTAGGTGGGTCAGAGGGACTCAAATAATTCATAGGAGACCCCTTATCAGAATTGTACTGGGCCGCATATACCATAATGCGGCGTTTGCTACCCTTGGTCTCAAGCAAAAAGACACACAGTGTGGGCTTAAGGCATATCAAAAGGATGTAATTCAGGAAGTCATGAAGAGACTGAGGCTCACAAACCTCTCAATTGACACGGCTATACTATATCATTGCAAGCTCCTCCATTACAGTATAACAGAAGTACCTGTCAGCTGGTGCGACATAAGCGGAAGCAAATTCAGACCTTTCAAAACTGCTTTGGTCATGTTTGCCACACTTCTTGGTCTTAGGCTTATCCATTCCAGCAAGACAAAGAAGTTGAGGGAATTATTTTCAGAGCTCCACGACGTGGCGAAGGACTTCTGAAGTTGGTTAGATAAACAAAGTCTATTGTTAACTTTAATTCCGCAATATTTTGTGGAATAAGTTCATTCCCAGGAGTTCCCCAATGTCACCAGCTTTCTTCTTGATTTCAGAGAGCAACCTCCTGGCACCCATTGTGATGAGATACACTCTGGAGAGTTCTGTCAGTACCTCACTCACCGAAAGCTTCCCATTAACCATCCTGTCCTTCAGGATAATCAGGATCCTGTGCCTTATGTACAACGCAACCAGTAAAGTGAGAAAGTACCCTCACACTGAATCGTCATCCTGCAGGTGAGTCTTGTCCTCCTCGAGATCGTTCTTCATGTTGTCAAATGCCTCCTCAACATCTTCACGCAATTCCACATTTTGTATAGTTCCTCCGGATCAAGATCGAGGTTGGATAGGGTGGGAATCTTTCCGAACTCCCCGCTCAACCTCATGAGGTGAGATTGTTTTTCCTTCCCCTCTATGATCAGGGAAATGAAGGAGGATTCCTGTTCATATCTGAGCATCGTATCCTCGAACATGTACAGGAGACCTTCCCCTGTTTTTTTCCTGGAGGCGTTTATCCCCGATGCCTTGACTGTCCCACGAGAGGATCCTCGGTCCGCGATAACGATCAACTTCTTGAGAGGGTATTCCTTTGCGAGAGACCTGAAGACCTTTGGATCACGGACTGATACCGCCAGAAGGTAAAGGCAGAATCCTTATCATCTTGTTCAGAACTATCATAATGCTCCGTTGGTCATGATTCATTCTTTTACAAGGGCCTGATCTATCGATTTCAATCTGATGAAGAGGCCTGCTGTAACTATCGGCCCATATTGTATATTCACTGCAAAGAAACTGTCTATCATCCTGGTCTTTCAGGTCAAAAGGAGTACCTGATATTGTTCATGGAATTCAACTTACGAAGTTCGAAATATTCATGCAACTCGCAAAATACAGATGATAAGAAATAATAGTTCTTAGTTAAACGCAAAACTAGTTGTGGAAAATCCGGGGAAGATTTACATAGTTCACAGGGTAATAATCTTGCCACAACCGAATGAGATTATCTCAAAGGAATATTTAACTCCATATCCGAAAAGAAAATAATAATGGAATTTGAGTTTTAATACTTCTGGAAGCTATTAGCGGTCAAAAAGACCAATAAAAAATCTTCTATTAAAGTTAGAGCACCATTCAGAGATTTGAAGAAGTATGTGAAAGGAAATGCTTAAAATATGCACGCGAGTGAAAAGACTATTTTGAGTCTTTACAACTCAAAACTCACGCAAAGTGGGAATTCCTCATCAGCAAAAGTCTTATGGATTCCAGAAGATATGCCAAAGACATGGTTGAGGGTAACTCTGATATAATTATTCAACCTATAATCAAATATGAACCTTGGGATTTTGAAGAATCAAGGCAAACAGATGGGATTTCAGTTGCACCTTTTATTTCAGTTGTGTTAACTTGTAGAGAACGGAAAGCTTTCATAAAAAGAGCTGTAAATTCAATTTTTCAACAAAAACTACCCCACGAACTCTTCGAAGTAATTGTAGTGAAGAGTTTCCTGGACGATGATATTGACAAATATCTAAAGTCTAAAGACATTTTGATTTTACAGGACACCCATCATGAGCTCGCGCATAAGATCGCTTCCGGGGTTGCCAAAGCGAGAGGACAGATAATATCTCTTCTTGAAGATGATGATGAATTTATGCCTGCAAAACTTGATACGATTTACAAGTTGTTCTCAAATAATAAGAATTTGACTTTTGTTCGAGATCGTATTGAAGCAATTGATGAGCAAGGAGAAACTATAAGCTTTTCAGCTCATTCGCATTCTCAAGCTATTGATAGTTTCGTTGCTGAGACCCCTCTAGATTTCCATAAAGATATTACTAAATTCATTAAATGTGGTGCGGGAGCTTATGTAAGTGCTATGAGCATCAGACGTGAGACACTAAACCAATACATTGAAAAACTTGAAGCTCTGCCTGGCGGAGCAGATGCATTCTTATTTACAGCTGCCGTTGCCGCTGGGGGAGCCGTAGCATATGAAAGTAAAGTTTTAACGCGTTACAGGGTGCACAACTTTCACTCAGTTCCGAATACAGCCAAGACCTTAGATCAACGTGAGACTATCCAGACTTTTGTTTATAGGCAAAGGATGTATGCTGAGGCTGCCAATACACTCCTTGCAATATCTAAAGGAACTGTCGCATGGGAATATGCAAGTTTCTTTTTTGGATGTAATGTTATTCGTTTACACTTATTGGATTCTAGACCTAGATTGCCACCCCCCTTTGCAATTAAAAATTTATTATCCCAACGTCGAATACTCTTCAGAAGCTTATTGGCCCTCAGATTGTTGTTAGTTGTTTTGTTAAAGATCCTATTTCCAAATACTATTTCTAATATTTACACGAACCTGAGTATTGCGAATCTCAGATCAAATAACATTTCACCAAAATATAATATTAAAACAAGATTCCGGTTGTTAAAATGAAAGCAGTCACGTTTGATCTTTGGGACACCCTCATTCATCTCCAAGATGGCGATCGTTTGATATATCAAAAGAAAAGAGAAATGGTGGCGTCTGCTTTAATCTCTAAAGGAGAAAAATTAGATGTTAACTATAATCCTCTGAAGAAGAGTTCAACATCAATGAGTCCACAGCTAGCATATCGTAAAGCTCAGGACTTAGCTGCGAAAAAGGTCGCTTCTGGCCTTACAATGACTCCAACGGAGCAACTTCGCTTCGCAGGAGAAATGTTAGGTAGACTTCCAGATGAAGCTGAGTTCTTAGACGCTCTGAGTGAAATTATTGCAGAGCTTCCAATAAAAATTACTCCAAATGCGGTAAAGACTTTAGATTCCATCAAAGAAATGGGGCTTAAAACAGCAGTAGTCTCAAACACTGTAGATGAACCTGGTAGCCTCCTATCCCCAATTTGTGAAAGACTTGGCCTTAGTGAAAGAATAGATAAGTGGAAATTCAGTGATGAAAGTCCGTACGCTAAGCCATCTCCTCAAATCTTTTGGGAATGCTATAAGGCACTAGGAGTTGTCGCCTCGGAGACGATTCATGTGGGGGACTCACTTACAGATGTAATTGGCTCTAGAAGGGCAGGTAGTCAGGAGTCGATACTTTTCACACACTTCAGAAAACTTCCAACGCTCACTAAAGCTTTCAAAGAGTCTTTAGAGTTGGTTTTTTACCCAGGACAAATTCAAAAGAATCGACCCTTATACACGCGATTTCGCCATAGTGCCGGGAATCTTTTAGATTGGATGGGTCGGTGGTATCTGCCAGATCATGCAATTGATAATTTAGAATCACTGTTACATATATTCAATCAAGATGATTCTGGATGAAGACACACTGTTGGTATAAATGAGAATCCTACTAATCAAAGGTAAATTACAAACTTTCAGTTAGGTTTGTGCTACAATGAATTATCTTTCTCTCATTTCGTAATGTTAGGTTCACAAGCGAGATTCGAGTAATAGTCCACGGTAGAGTATTCCTATGAATAATTTTCATATATAAACTTCCCAACATTACTTCCACTAATAGACTATCATTAACACCCACTTTGAAAGACAAATATTTCTAAAGTATCCTATATCTGAGATTCCTTATACATCACTCTTGGTGTCATTTAAGCTATCGCTGAAATTTTTTCTCCTCATTGTTGAATCATCATGTACCTGTTGAGGATGTTCTTTAATTACTCGGATCCGAGCCATCGCAGAACTGGAACACCATGATATTAATATTATAGAGAAGAACAGATACATAAAGAGCATGCGAAAAGCGGTTTTCCAGATCGTGGAGGTCTCTTCATGAAGTCCAAATATTCGGCGGAAGAGAAGTTCCAGATAGTCATGGAATCCTTCTCCGAGAATGAGACATAGGCTGAAATATGGCGCAGGCACGGCATATATCCTGTGCAGCTGAGCAAGTGGAGGGAGCAGTTCATCCAGGGAGGAAAGTCAGCGCTGACTCAGAGAAGGAATTCCGATTCGAGGGATGAGGAGATCGAGGATTTGAAGAAGATCATAGGAGACCAGTGCCTGGTGATAGCCGCTTTTAAAAAAAGGCTCCAAGGGAGATCAAGATGGTGGTTCTTGAAGATCTGAAACAGGAGATGTCCTTTAGGAATATCTCTATAATATCTGGAATCTCACTGCCCGGATATTATTACAGGCCCAGGAAGCGGCACATTCAGAGGCTTTGACCTTTCCAGAAGGGAGAGGATCAGGGATATTGCATCGGAACGCCCAATATACGGATACAGGAAAGTATGGGCTGTACTCAGAAACCAAGGTACAAAGGTGAACCGGAAGACTGTCAGGAAGGTACTGAAAGACAGCAATCTAATCCTTCCTGCATCAAAACACAGAGGTAGAACAAAGTCCAGGAATCTGGTCCGTCCCCATGGACCCGATCAGCTCTCGGAAACGGATATCACTTACATTCCAACATGGTCTGGAATGACCTATTCGATGTGCATCAAGGACTGCTTCATGAAGGGATGGCAGGATTTTCATTATTCCAGATCCTGCATGGCAATGGATGCCATACGATCCGTGGAGAATGCTGTTCTCATGGCATTCAATGGAACATTTCCAGAAGGTCTGGTGCTCAGACCGGACAATTCCCTCCAGTACATATCGCACGAGTTCAGGAATGCCATGAGGCTATTGGGAATCAAGCTGGAGTGCATACAGAAACACACTCCGGAAGACAATGGAAACATTGAGTCGTTCCACAACTCAATCAAGACAGACTATATCTGGCCAAATGAGTTCAGGGGCCTTTATGATGCCTCCATAGAGATAGGAAAGGCATTCTCTGATTACAACGAATGCAGGCCTCATTCATCCATTGATTATCTTCCGCCAAAGGAATTCAGGAGGAGGTTCCTGCCTATCAGGCATTCAGGGAAAGATTCGAGAAGAAAGAAGTTGAGGTGACACTAAATGAGAATTGAAGAAAAGTGTTCCAAATTCTGCTGGAGCAGATCAATAACATACAAGGAAAAGCTGAGAAATAATTTAGATCAAAGTAACGAATTTATTATATGATTAACTTTTTATCTGTCCTTTTGCCTAAATTATGAAATAAATTAGGTTTTGCATAATTTATAAAGCTGCAGGATATTTCCATTAAGAACGGGTACAATGTAGCCTGCTTTTATCAATAAGTTTATTGCTGTTTGAGTATATGTGTAATTTTCAAATAATTGCCCACCTATGATACTTTTATCAAATAGTAAATACTCGTAGTGTAATTCGGTGATTTCTATTTTCCATACGCTCGAAATATGTGCTGTGTTGTTTGTATATATGATTGGTGATGTTAGATTCACAAATCTGTCCACCTGTTGAACTGAACCATAACCCCCCCCAAAATTCTGATTTGTAGTCACATTCACAGGGTAAAAATAGGAGTTGTAAAAATACGTGGTCCCGGAATAATTCCATAAGAAAGTAATGTAAGTTGTGGCTCCTGGAAGAATGAGGACTTTGCCTGGGTGTTTCATAACATAATTCCTAACCTCTGAGTACTGTTTCGGTATAAAGAATCCGCTGGATTGGGGGTTATAATAGTTCGCCTCCAACTGTCCATCGAAAACAGGCATCTCGGCGACAACTAACATTGAAACAAGAAGAACAGGTACAAGTATAACTGCAATGCGCTTTATTTTTTTAAGGAGATGATTTTCGAATTGAATTTTTTCTAGCGTTCCATATAAAGTGATGACGGAGAATACTGCCAAAACAGGGTAAATCTTCGCGAGGAATGTAGAGGTAAGAGTTCCATTTGGGATCAGCTCATATCCATAGGGTAACTTGGAGTTGATGTAGTACCAAAGAGAACCCAGCGGTTGGTTTGCTGATTTTTCCCAGAATATAGCGCAAATTGTGAGGAACATTATGTACAACAGGATTGCGCGGTTACTGCGGGATCTGTAAATTATAATGAGAGGAATCACCAATGATAATATAGGCCAGAAAAAAGATGCAGCGTTTACGGCGTCCAAATGAAAATAAACTGAGTGGTAAATCACATAACCGGTTGGAAACGACCAGGTATCAATAAGCCTGATCGTCCATATGACTGTGTTAAAGCTACCAGTATATGTGCCGAGGTTTGAGAAATTAGATGCCGCAACGTTTGCTGATGATATAGTTGCACCTATGTTCGTTAAGGATCCATATGTTATGAAGAGAGATGAGAAAATTGCCAATCCAAAAAAAACAGGGGTGGATAAAACCAGATTGCGAAGCAGGAGAGGTTTTTGACTTACTAAAAGGGCTCGAACCATGACAAAGACCACATAAGAAAGAAAGATCACGAAACCTACGAACAGTATGCGTATATCATTTGGAAAGGGAGTGACACCCAAACCTAGAAAAATAGAAGCTGCCCCTATATTTTTTGTAAAACTTCTCCCAGTGTTATGGCTGTCTCTGTATGACCTTATAAGGAATGCAAGGAAGAGAGTAAAGAATGAAGAAGGGAGGGAAATATTCCCGATGAGTGTGGTGTAATAGTCAACAAGGATGAATGGCGTAACCACATACAATGCACCAGATAGTAGTGCAGATGGTGTTACAAGTTTCTTTGGTAGCAGAAGCAGGTAAATCTGATAGGAGAGATAGTACATGCTAAAAACTGCAAATAATATTGAAATGTATAGATACACGTAAAAGGAAGCGTATAAATTGCTTCCCGTTAAGATTAAAGAGAATGCCTCTAAAATACCTGTAGGGGTAGTGAGCATCCCTGTTGTGAAGTGATAAAAACCGTAATTGTCTCCGTCAAACAGCAGTGAACCATGTGTGTAGAACAGAAGAACGGATACGTAAAAAAGAGGAATTAGCAGTAGACTGAGAACAATTTTGGCATTTTTTTCCATGTCATTTTGCAGAAACGCAGCAATTTTTCGTATTACTGACATCATATGTTTTCCCTAAGCCTCCAACCAACCCAGGAAAACAGGAACTTAAAATATATATTTTTTATAAATCTATGGAAAAACTTATCTAACAGATTAATGAGTAAGAATATCACAATGAGGGGATAATATCTGAAAAGTCTGATTCCCCGAAGCATTTCTTCGAAACTTATTTCGTAAACCATGTTCTGGGAAACTATATTCAGCCATATTTTTGTGGAAATTAGCCTGAGAGATGCATAATTACCCATAGGAGTACCCTTGAAATAGTGAGATATTAAATCCCAATTCCTGACGTAACTGAGTAGTACTCTCCTCTTAATACTCTCAAAGTTTTCCTGATCATCTGTCTTGAAATTTCCATGACTGTCATAATGCACACGGAAAAATGTCAGCCCCTCTTCATAGTGTATTCTAGCTCCATTAATTAGTTTCGATGCAGCAAACATGATTATATCGGTACCATGATTAGTCTCTTTAACAAACTCCTCGTTGGCAAGGATGACACCCTTATCAACAGTGATGGAACTTAGGTTAAAGTAACGTTTTTCCCTCAAACTTTTTTTAAAGGTGGATAAGGAATCATCCAGTATAATTTCAATCTGCCTATCAGCGAATATCAGTTTATTTTGAATGAGTTCTGCTCTCACAGAAAGGTTATGAATGAACGAAGAGTCGGGATAGTCTTTCAGTATTTTTAAAAGGATAGAAATTTTATCCGGGTGAATTGAATCGTCATCATCAAGAAATGAGAGGAATCTTGAATCGGCTTCCTTGGCAGCGATAAGAAACCATTGACCTGTTGTTTCATTTTTGGTTTCAATGTTTTTAACTCCATTTTCAATTAGGTATTGGTCAATCAAGCTATCAGAGAAATTTTTTATGACTATTATATCATAAAGATCCCTTGAAACAGTTTGGCCAAGAGCTGAGTTCACGGCATCAAGTAGGTATTCTTTTCTGCTATAGCAGTTTATGACAATTGTAACCAATTTTCCCAAAGTTAATCACCCTAAGCTAAATGGAAGCATATTCAATTTTGGTAGGATCTAATTTCCCTTATTAGAGAGACTTTTCACCACATCTGCGACAAAAAGGCCTATTATTGATACAAAGATTAGACTTTGCGGTTGAAGATTCTGCTCTAGGTGCATCTTAAATTGGTTCCAGTAGTACACATCTTTTGGAATTATAATTATAGTATGGTATGCAATGATTCTCTGACCTGCTCCATCATACGCTATCACCGAAACGTTATAAACGCCGACCTTATCAAAGTTATATGGTATTGATATTGGGAAACCTTGCCCCCATCCTTCCGTAGTGACATTGTATATTCTGTGGTCATTCACAAAAATAGAAAGATTTAGGGCGCTTACATCCAACCAATCTGTCACGGTAATATTGGTCTTTATGGGCCTATCTGTCTCACTGGGTCCTGATACCGTTAAAAATATCTCTGGCTCGTAAGAAAATGTCACATAATATGTTGCGGACGCGACAGAATTCTGTGAATCAGTAACTGTCACATTCACGTAATTATAGTAACCTCCACCAAAATTTGAGGTATTAGTAAAAGTCCACATAAAAATTGAAAGATTGTTTGAACTGCTTAAATTCTTAACAGGGACGCTGTTTACAAACCAGTGAAATTCATACACCCCAGAACCAAATAATACATGTGCGTAAAATTCAACCGGAATTCCGATTATCCCGTAGGAATAGCCGTTCATCAGCTTAAGGCTACTGTTTAACTGCACTTTAAGGTGCTTCGTAAGGTCACTTATAACATGGCTGTGCAATCCGCTTGATTGAATGTTAACATTATCTTTCTGGAACTCTTGTAAATGGGCTAAACTCACAAAAAACAAGGAGAGGAGGATAGTTATTATCAGGATATACTTCTTGATTTTTAGCAACAAACATTTATTGAATATGCATATAATAAACATGTCGGTTCCGGCAAACATCGTAGGATCATTGAAAACGATATCATTTTATTTAATTTGCAATTGTAGAATCAGCAAGTTTTATTTTGCAAAACTATGCTAATCTAATCGGAACAAATTTAATTTGGTTTCATAACCCACTTATTCAAATATTATATATTGGCATATCACCATAAGGTTTCTTGGAAATATTTTTAACAATTATTTATTACACTGTTTATGGTAGATTTTTCTGTAGAATTGATTACAAGAGGAGAGAAATCACTTAAAGCTGCACTGGATTCTATCTCTTCTCAGACTTACAACTCCATGGAAGTAGTATGTGCCAATTCATCCGATGATTTAGCTGTTGAAAAACTTCTTTCCGAATACGCTATCAGGCAAGAGAAAGTGGGGCCCGTCAAACATCTGTTGGGAAGGAGTTTGGCGCATAGTCTTGCTTCAGGAAAGTATTCTTTAATTATGGATTCAACACGCACTCTCATGCCTGAAGCATTGGAAACTCTGAGTCAATATATGGAGAAATACGATATGGTGGCCATCAGGGAAGGGTCAAGAGGAACAGGTTTTTGGATTAGGCAGGCCGAACGTTATCGAAATTCATCAGAAAGAAATATTGATGAAAGTTCAATTTTAAGTGGAGTAGCATCTTTTGTTCTTCCTCGACTTTATAAAAAAGACCTACTAGACACTGTTTTTAACTCTCTCAGGAGAAATATTCCACAAGAAGTATTCAACTTAATTGGTTATGGTGAACATCACTTAATTTTTCAGGAAGCGATCCTTCGTGGTGCATCATTTCACCACTACAGGGATCAAAACCTTATTTATCACTATGAGGACAACACATTACAGAGTATTTACGGAAAATACCGTAGTTATGGGAGTGACCAAAAACTATTGGTCAATTTGACAAATTACAGGGCGAGTGAATTGCTCTCCCACAGGAGAAAATTAAGGCTAAATCAGATTAAAGACAACCTAATATGTCTGCCTATAATTTCTGCAAGGATGGTTTCTTTTATTTTAGGAATGATCACTTGAATTTTTATATAGGAGAAAGCCAATGATAAAGTTTGTGTGGCTTGCCCATCGTGATCCATTGAACCCAAAAGCAGGTGGGGCCGAGCGCTCCATATTAGAAATAAGTTCGAGACTCGCAGATATAGGTTATGATGTTACGGTTTTGTCAGCAGGGTGGACAGGGTGCAAAGACAGCGACTTCTTGAGGGGATTTAAGGTAAAAAGGTTTGGAAATAGTTTATCCCTTCATTTATATGTTCCGCTGTACCTCACGAAAAATAGACCAGATGTTGTAGTGAACGACCTTGGACATGCAGTTCCATGGCCTTCTTCAATTCTTCTTGGAAAGGAAGGTATTGTATTTTTCCGGCATTTACACGCTAGGTCACTGCCAGGGCAGGTTAGCAGCCCTCTCGCACTGTTCATTACTGCTGTTGAGAAGAGCTATTTTATCCTTTACCACAACTATAAATTTATAACAGAATCGACGACCTCACTTGCTGACCTGAAGGGAATCGGATTCAGAG
>JAJZXP010000119.1 GCA_021806345.1 Thermoplasmata archaeon
ATAATTGAAAAATAGTTATGTACCCACAGAGTGAGGTTAAAAAGAAGGCTGAATTACACACTCCAAAATAAAAGGATGAGAAGAAGATGTAAACTCACGTGGTATGCATAAAAAGCCTGCAAAATTTTATTCTATCTGACAAGGTGCTAAATTGTGAGAACAATGACCCCCATTTTTATTTTCTCGACTCTAGAAGTGTTATCATAATTAATTGAGCACAGATGATAATAGAAAATGTACATCTTGTTTTTCCATTAACGTCTTTAAAGAATCCGTCACTATAAATAGCGATAATTAATTTACGAGTTAATGGACGTATACGTTAATTTCCCATGCGATGATAAGATAAAATCTATTGCTGAGCGCGTTCTATCGGGATGTGAAATATGTTGGTACCCTAGATATTGTGACGCCGAAGTGCAAATTATAAAGGACAAGTATATTATCGGAAAAAATACTAAAATGATTCAAACAGTAAGCGCGGGAGTTGATCACTTAGATATTGCTGCAATTCCGGACCACGTAAAATTGTGCAGTAATTCCGGTGCTTACTCAATCTCCGTGGCGGAACATGCTTTTGCTTTGATCCTCTCGCACGTAAAGAATATAATAGAAAATAATGTAAATATGAAGAGGGGCATATTTAGGCAGTCTCCCACAGTTCTACTTTATGGTAAAACAATAGGAATTCTAGGGTATGGTGGAATAGGTCGGAGAGTGGCTTCTATTGCGAGAGCGTATGGTATGAAAGTTATAGCATATAGCAGATCTGGCACGGATGAGAGTGTCGACGAAACTATCAACACTGTTTCAGAACTATTCGGAAAGTCTGATATAATCTTGCTATCCATCCCGTTAACTGATAAGACCAGAGGAATGGTAAATATTGACCTGTTTTCAAGGCTCAAGAAAGGAGCCATGATAGTTAACGTAGCAAGGCCAGATATAGTTGTCAAAGAAGATATGATTAGATTCCTAAGATCGAATCCGTCTATATGGTACCTATCAGATGTCTGGTGGGACGAACCGGAAGTAAGAGACACTAATTTGAATAACGTGATTTTATCTCCACACATAGCTGGAGGGATGTCTGGTGAAATTATGGAAATTGCATATGAACTTGCTTTCAAGAACGTAAAGGAATATTTCAGAGGAAACGTAAGAAACGTTGTCAAAAAGGATGATTATAAAGGAGGCGATTTTGGCACGAAATCATTTCCTGGTATTCCTTAGAAATTTTCCTATTTAAGGCGTGAGTTTCAATTCTCGTACTTAAACTGCCCGGATGTAGTCTTTTGAAAGATTAATCGTTTGATGAACATCTAATTTTCTTAACACAATGGCTGCTCTTATGGGTTTCTCTGCAGTTTGCTTTTTATGGAATTATGTTTTGATTTAATGAACTGGATTACACTGTTACTACAAAATCTAAATCACTAACACGCAAACAATAATCCTTATCGTCCTTCTATAATGTCAGTTTTTTGTCCCCCATTGTCCCTCAAGAAGCGCTCTCACTCAGTCTTCATGAAATTTTAAGGTATTCTTTAACATTTTTTCTTGCAACTTCCGTTACTGCCTTATACGAGTTCGCCATTGATGCAAGCCTGCCTTCTTTGCATTTATGACCATGAAGATATCTCACTTCATGTCATCCAATTTTCATTGTCACAAGATTCAGTACATTATCCTATCTAAAGGTTGGAAAATAATCAAAAGAATCAGAAAAAAATATAATACTCGATTTATATTCTAATTTATGAGATATGCCTTTCACCTCATAATAAAGACTGGCATGGAGGATGAATATGATAAAAGGCACGTTAAACTTTGGCAAGATATGAGGGTTATGCTTAAGAATGCAGGCGTTTTAAATTATTCTATATTCAGAGATGGACAACATGTATTCGGTTACTGGGAAAGCTATGATGTAGAAAAAACACTTGCCATAATAAAAAAAAGCGAAGAAAATGCAAAGTGGCAGTTGTACATGAGTGACGTGGTATCCCCTTTATCAGAGACACGAAAATCGAGAGCCATTAGGGAAGTTTTTCATTTAGAATAAGCTACTTTTGTCAGCTTATTTCTAAAAGAGGAACTTCTAACTTTTGGTGTAGTCATTGACCACCGCTTTTTGTGATGGCACCTTACTTATAATGACTTTTCCGTCTTATGCTTATCGCTCTACAGAATTACAAACTGTAAAGAAAAGAAGATCGGCATTTTGAAAGTAATAAAAATTAGTATGTTAGTATCAGCTTATAAAAAAGAGCTAAGTAGAGAGAACGGGCAAGATTACTGGGGGTAATCTGGCATAGTAAACTAAATTAAATCAGGCTGAAGAACAACAAGGGATAATCGGCTTTTGTCATAATCTTTTGACATGTTGATCTGCACTTTGTGGGTAAACTAGCAAGTAAAGTCAAAGCCATAATCCGTTATTGTATTTCCATGCACTTTTTATCGTTCTTTAGTTCCTCTATAGTTTGCATGCTAAGATCCCCCAGATTATCAGGACTGACTTGAGTTCCAGAAGGTTTGCCATACAGATAAAATGGAATATCTGCGGAGATGCTATTTGTAACAACGAGCTCTGCAAGACCTGAATTTGGAATTGCACTCATAACTTGCAGTGCCCAAGGCTGGCTTGCAGCATTATGTGGTGAGAATGAAACTCTGTAAGTCTGAGCGTTATAGGCCATTCTCATAGCAGCAGAAATTCCACCGCACCAAGACAGATCAGGTTGTATGATATTAATTGTCCTTGTACTCAGAAATCTGTTTGCTTCTACCGGATCATATATGAAGTTACCGGCAGCTATCTTTTGCCAAGGGATCGCCCTTCTTATTATTTTATATCCGTCAAGATCGGTAGGTTCGACTGGGTCCTCGATCCATGCGATCCCTATATCGCGAAGTGAATTGCACACTTCTATCGTGAATTCAGGGTCCCATGAAGAAAAACAGTCTATAGCTATCTCTTTGTCAGTGCCCAGGTCCTTCTTTAAACGCCTTATTATTTTGACCAGTGAGTTTATTCCACTTCTTCCATCTTCTGGTCCAAAATTAGCTGCTACTTTATACAGTCCATAAATTGGGTTCTTAATTCGTGTTGTGGTTGAGATAGTGCCATAAATCTTGAGATTTTCATTAATTATCCCACCCAGCATGTTATAGATTCTTTCTTTTTTTATTTTAGAAATTAAGTTCCAGAGCGCAATATCAACTGCAGCTATTCCCGACATAATTATTCGACCATGTCCATACGGCGAAGTGGAACTATACATCAGATCATACGTGCGATTAATATTTATGGATTCCGAATTCAATAAAAAACCTGAAAGTTGATCTTTAATTATGCCAATTACGCTTGTACCTCCTGATGTTAGGGAGGTCCCAAAGTTTCCCTCTTTATCCTCCAGTATACATAGAACACGGTTATCAAGGTTCATCCAGCTACCTCTAGATGCAGAATATTTTTTATATTTGCTCATGGGTCCATAGATCCTTTGGTCGTCGAGCCAAGAGTGTTTATTTCTTTTCGGTAGTTCGATTAAAGTTATTTTATCAGCATGCATTGGCTTATCTATCATAATAAACCTTATGCTAAAGTAGTACAAAAGATTAAATCCTGAAATGTCCAATAGCGCGAATAACTATAGAGTTGAAAGTTACATTTCGCACTTTTCAAGAGTAGATTTTTGGTACTTGTATAGCTCAGCCTAATCCGCATAACTCTTTCCTCAGAATTTTATCCATCTCCACAAACATGCTCAGGCCTTTCAACCTCCATGTCGACAGCAGTGATGCGATATACTGGTAGTTCTGTGATCCGGATTCCGATCGGAAAGTGCCGATGATCTTCCTTATGACCACATGTTCCCTTATGGCCTGTTCAGCAAGATTGTTTGTTGGTTCCATGCCGGGATATAAGAGGCAGGTGAACCATGATCCGAGATCGTTTTTTATGTACTCAACGGGCTTGTGCAGATCCATGTACTGATCATAACGCTTCACAAGGTCTTCCATCCTCATGTCAAATGCGATTTTCATGGCTTTCCTCTGATCCATGTTTTCCGATTTCAGGGATTCCTTCAGTTCCTTGAACATCTTGTGAATCTCCTCAGAAAGTTCTTTGCCATGATCAATGTTCATGAATGCATCCACCTCCCGTATGAGATGAGCCCAGCATCTCTGTATTATGGTGAGGTATGAGTATGCCCTCCAGCCGTCGACTATGACAGGAGAACTGAAGTCTTCTCCCAGTGTATCTTTTACAACATCCCTTCCCCTTGAATCCACTACTGTTATGAGAACATCGTTCTCTGCGGATCTGAATGCCCACAACCAGAATTTCTTCCCTTCCACATGGAAGCCCGTTTCATCAATATGAACCCATTTTGATCTTCTTATGCGATTCTGTATGGCAATGTACTCATTTTTACAGGCATCGCCAACCCTCAGAATGGCATCGTTTATTCCCTTCACGCTCAGATCGAGATCGTTGTTGATCTTCAGGAATTCCTGTACCCTCCTTATTGGACCGCGGAGATTGTATTTCAGCATGGTGATATAGTTCAGCAGGTATATGCCCATATCACCCGCCTGAGGACAATCCCTGTGCACGGACTTCACTTCCCTACCGCAGTTGCCGCATCTATAAACATCAAGATCGTATTCCGTCACCTTTACCTTCTGCGGAGGCGGAATGTCGAATATGGTCTTCTTCTCGGTACGGATTGGTGTTTCAAGTGCATGGCTGCAGTTGGGGCATATTTCCATTGACACATGGATGATCTCATCCGGTTCGCCGTGTACGCGGGTTGATCCATTATGCCCCACAGGTGCACCTCTCTTTCCAGGCGGATTTGTGATCTTCGGCCTGATCATCTGCCTTGATGGCGGTGTGTGTGGATTCTCGTAAAGAAGGAGTTTCTTCTTCAGGGATTCATTCTCACCCCTTAGTGTTTCGTTCTCAGTTATCAGTTTCTCAACGGTGTTTTCCAGTTGCAAGATATACTCATCGCTGTTCATCGCAGAACCTCCAGGTCTGATGCTGTGAGAATGACCTTTCTCACAAACAGATCTACTCCGAACGTTTCGCAGAAACCCTTCACCCTGTCAAGATCCTTTTCCAGTATGATGAAGATGGAATTAGAGAGATGAACGTGCGGTATATCCGACATGAAGCCGGATCGTGAATATGAGTATTTACCATTCTGTGATCTATCGGTATACCCGAGGAACTTCCTGTTGAATCTTGTTCGTTCAACGGGAGAGAAACCCTCCAACCTGATCCCAAATATTATGCCAGACGGAAGACTCATTATATACTGAAATACAATTCAGTATATACATCTTTGGGTTTCAGCTATACAAATACGATTTTTGAATTATTGATCCTGCCAGAATGATTCCTCGGTGATATCAAGAAGCCGTAATATACGCTTCTGTATCTCCGTCAGCTCTGTATGTATTTTCTTAATCTCCATTCCATCTATGAGTATGTGGTTTAGCATTATATTATCAAACTTGGAAAGTATCCTGTACGCTGTGGGAGAAGCGCGTTCCCCCTTCAGGATATACACTAATGCTGGCAATGTCCTTTTTCTCCATATTGATTCTTATACCCTTTTAATAAGTGCCTGTATGATCATTGCGATGAAATACAGGAAGAGAAAATGTTATGGATCCAGATCAGGAAAGCCTCTGTACTCTCCACATTCTTGAAGGGGCAGGCGTTACATTATATTCTGGTTTAAGCTGTTCATGCCTTTTCTCAAGCATAGGTTGATACTTGTATTTGATCAGTATGTCGGAGGCACCATCATCCATGCACTTTATGATCAGGGTAACGTTCCATCGGGTCTTAGGCCTTCTCTATGGCATCCGTCATAAACTTTCAGGTGTCTGATACCCTTGTTACGGATCCGAATCTCCTGAATCGCCTTTGTCTCTCCATAACCGAACATATCCTGGACAACTACCTTGAATTTGCCAAAGACAGGCCGTTCATGGAGATATTCGATCACCTCCTTGAACAGGAAGTGAAGAACCTAAAGTCAACGAAAGTTGAGACCAGGCTGAACTATTCTGGCCTCCCCTTCCGGAATACGCTGGATCGGTTCGATTTCTACTTCCCACCTCCTATCGATCGGAAGAGCATAGACGATCTCATGACCCTCGGATTTCTACACAACACAGAATATCTTGTTTTCTTGGGCCCTCCAGGTGTCAGAGAGACAATCGCTACTCAAACGAGTTCATGGGAACAGCAGGTAACGCAAGGAGAGCAGATCTGGCTCAACGGCCATAACTTGATGGTGATAATGACAGTCTTTTGCCGCCATAGCGATAACAGAAACTGAAATTGGTAAGCAAATAATTATGGGGCAACCAATCTTCCCCCATCTACAGGTATAAGGGCCCCCGTTATCCATGACGCCTTTTTAGAAGCTAGGAACGCGACCATTTCTCCTATATCTTCTGGGGTTCCCATTTTATGCAGAGGTAGTTTTTTAATGAGCCAGTCGAGATAATCTTCTGTGTATTGATCTTTATTTATGTCTGTAGCTATACCTCCCACTGCAAGACAATTTACTCTTATATTATATTTTCCAAATGCTACAGCAAGGCTGCGTGTCATCGAAAACAGTGCTCCTTTCGTGGCATTGTAATGCACTTGAGTTTCAGAGCCTAAAAAAATCCCTATACTTCCTATATTAATTATTGACCCACCACTTTCCTTCATGTATCTTCCTGCTAACTGGGACATAAAAAAAGGTCCTGAAACGTTGGTTTCCCATGTTCTATTCCATACCTCAGGATCGATGTCAAATATATCTCTGAATGGACATATTGCGGCGTTGTTAACAAGTACGTCAACCCTACCAAATTTTGAAACTACTAGGTCAACAGCCTTTTTACATTCGTTATACGATGAAAGGTCAGCCTTAACTATTGTAAGTCTTTCTTTTCCAATCTCGCTAAGTAATGATTGAGCCTCCTTGTCATTATTTCCGTAAACGGCTGTAACCAAAGACCCGTTTTCAGCAAGTATCTTTGATATGCCACGCCCTATTCCACGGGTTCCACCAGTCACTATGGATATTCTTCCATTCAGATCATTTTTCATGAAAATCTATTTCATAAGCGCAAATGGTATTCTTAAATTTATATCCTGAAGTATCAGATTGATTGCCTTTCGCTTGCGGCTAGAGAAAATATAGGCAGAGTTTTACCTACGAGTTTTTTTTCAGCTTTCGAAAGATATTCATGAGTTGTGGATGTCGAAATGCCCATTATTTTAGCGATGTCCTGCAATGTGGCCTCTTTTGGGAACATATAATAGCCCGAAGAATAAGCAATCGATATTGCCATTATTTCTCTCTCGGATAGGGCGAGCATAGAAGGGAGATAGCTGTCTAAATCAACATTTAATGCGTGGAATGATGTTATTTTCCCAATATTTTCAAGTTCTGATCTAAAGTTCTTTACGTCACTCTTTGGCAATATAGAAATCACCCTTTCTACACTATTTTTAACAATGTTTTCTTGAAAAATGGACCCATAATCCGACAAGGCAGACGCTACCATACTGTCATATGTCTCAGTAAATAATATTCGATAAAATGTACCTTTTCTATCAAGTGCTTTGACTTCTAGAACTCCTGTAACTTTTTTGGAACTTCGAAAATCATTCATAAACCTTTTGAATACATCTTTTGAAGGTACTCTTATCTCAATCCCTGCAACAATTTTCTTTTTAGATGATATCGGCTTGCACAGTATAGTATGAGCCTTAACATTTTCATATTTAGTGCCACCGCTCCAACACCCGTAGTGGATAATGCTAAAATCCACCAGTACAAATATTTCCGCTTCACCTGAAAAAGTATGCATATCCCGTTAGCCAATTAATGTATATAAATATAGCTTATCCGTAATACTCGGGATGTTAAATTAAATACAGACAAGTATTATGGTCATAATGAATAAGTTTGCAAAGTCAATTGGAATGGGGAGCGTAATTTCATTTGGGGAATTTTTGGACGCTTTTTTTATTGTTGGCTTTTCGGTAGAACTTACTCGCCTGTCCCTGGCATATAAAATACCGGCTTTGTGGGTTGGTCTTGTGCCAGCAATTTTTGGATTTTCTTGGGCGACAACTGCTCTACTCGGTTCTCATCTTGCAGATAAGATAGGGAGAAAGACAATCTATACCTATGACTTGATAATAATGCTTATAGGCACAACAATAATGCTCTCAAGCTCATACATAGGATATAATCTTCCTATACTTGCGGTTGGATACGCAATAAACGGAGTTGGGGTTGGTTTTGATATTCCTGCTAGTGAAGCACTTTTAGCAGAGATATCTCCAACATCGCACAGAGGAAAGATAATGAGCCTGTCAAATATTTGGTGGTATATCGGTCCAATGGTCGCTCTTATTATTGCCCTTTTTTCACCAGCAACAATACAAAATTTTCGAAATGTCTTCTTTTTCGCAGTTATTTGGATAGTCTTTACACTTATTATGAGGAGATGGATAGTAGAATCTCCAAGATATCTTGCTCTGAAAGCTGAAATTTCGAAGATTAATGCAGTCGGTTTGAATGAAGCAAACGGCGACTTAGAACAACAAAAAACATCAAAAGAACAATATGGAAATATAAAGACCTATAAGTGGAAGGAGCTTTTTAGCAAGAGATTTAGGGCATTTACAATTTATATTGTTTTTATGGATATATTCTTTGCCCTAGGCGCAACAATATTCGGAATTTACCTCCCTTACCTTGCGGTTACCCTTGGTAAAAAGGGATTTGTAGGAGGTGTAACTGATGATATGATTTGGTTCGGATTGACTATTATTGGCATACTTGTCTACTGGTCATTCATTGACAAACCAGCATTTCCTCTTAGTCGCCGTATTGTTTTCATAATTAGCTCAATCGGTGTAGCCATAGGGTTTGCCTTATTCGGACTAAGCGATCTGAAGAGTTCATCGCTAATTATCATTTCAGTTGGATTAATAGGCTTCTTTCAGGGTTTCGGAATGTGGCCTCTTATATGGTTATGGGGAACAGAGGTCTTTCCAACTGCAATTCGATCTGCTGGTAGAGGCGTTATGGGTTCGGTTCACAAATATTTTAGTTACAGTTGGACCTTTGTTTTTCCGGTTATTCTTATTGCCACTGGGATCAGAAATATAGCTTATGTAGTGGCTTTAGTTTCTGTTATTATGGCTGTTAGCACGATATGGCTTGCCCCAAGGGAAAGTGCTGGAAAGAGCCTAGAAGATCTAGAGTCAACTGGCCCATATTTGTTAGAAAAGTGACTGCTTGTGGAAATGTGCAGTCACTAATCAAATATTTTACACAATGTCTAAGATTAATCTATGAAGTAGAGGTGTACATTAGTGTATGATGACAGTATCTCTTTCGTCTGCTGTGGAAGGTTGATGGTTCCAAAATCTACAGTTTACTTTGGTGAATCTATAGAGGAGATGACAACGATTTCTTTTTTTTCTTTTTTAATAAGAACAAAGGAAAAAAACTTCCTTATTAATACAGGATTTCCGAATAATACATCTGAGATCGAACGTTTCTGGATCCGTAATGATCGCAGACAAAAGTTTTTAAAAGTAGGTACTGTTTTTGATTTACTTTCGCGTTTTAAGCTAACACCTAGTGATATTGACTATGTATTTCTAACCCCAATAGTTCAATATGCAACTGGAATGGTATATAAATTTCAAAAGGCAAAAGTTGTCCTGTCATCGAATGGATTTCTTGAATCTATGTTTCATTGTGTTAAATCAAATAGTCCTGACAACCTCCCAGGTAGCTTCTATTTTGATTCTATAAATCGTAATTTTTTCCGGGAGTGGCCTTCTAACGTTTGCCCAATAGGTGACTGTAAATTTGAAAAGTTAAGCATAAATGTTGAGCACTCTGGTCAGCATCACACCAGTAGCCTACTTATTTCTCTTGATATCAAAGGAAAAACTATTTCTTTTACTGATTCCATTTTCACTGCAAGAAACCTCGAGGAAAGATTACCTATTGGCGCAAGATATACCAATGAATATCCAAAAGATTTATTTGATAAGCTTGAAAGCTCAGACATTGTAATTCCAATGATGGATTCAGGGCTGGAGACAAAATATCCAACTGGCATAATTCACCTTTAAATTAAAAGAACGTTTCCACTTGTAGTTGATCAAGTTTATCTACTAAATTTTCCATCATATCGTAAGCTGAAAATAAAATGAAAAGCAACGTATTCGTGATCAATGTTATAAAAACAGGTGAATCAGAAGTGCCTGCACCGGAGGTTTTTTGGATGAATGGATGGAATCAATGGGAGAAACTCTCTTTCCATGCACTCCTGCTAAGGAACAAGAACATGAATTTCCTAATAAATACGGGTCTTCCATCCGATCTCAGCGAGAGAAATAGAGCTATGGTAGATTTCGGCGGAGAACGCTGTATTTTCAGACCAAATGACATTACCAGTGAACTGAAACGTCTTGGCGTAGAAACTTCTGAAATTAACGGGATATCCTTTACCCCGTTGCAGGATTATACAACAGGAGGAATCCCACTGTTCCACAATGCGAAAATATATCTAGACAGAAGAGGATGGACAGAGGATATTGTGGCACCGCGTGTCAGGAAACATCAGCCAAGAAATATGTTCATTCCTGATCAGAATCTACGCTATCTGATGTTCGACGCATGGAACCGCGTTATTTTCTTCGACAGCATGTTCCCTTACAACATAGTCCCCGGTCTCACAGTCATGTGGGTAGGATGCCATCACCGTTCATCACTGGCTTTCCAGATTTCAACCAGATCAGGTAACGTCATTTTTTCGGATTGCTCTTTCAAGAATAGAAATCTAGAGGAAAACATACCCATAGGAATCGCTGAAAATACCTTAGAATGCCTTGATGCATATTCAAAATTCAGGGGAAAAGGCACATTCCTCTCTGCATATGATCCAGAGATTGATGGTCTGGAATTTTAGTCATCTGGAAACTAGCTCTCCGCTGCAGACATTATCCTGTGCAGTAGTTTTTAATATATAGTCAAGGGTGTTTGTAGATAAGCCAATTCTCTAATTGTATGAAGATGACGAATAAAAAATCCGTTCATTTTATTTGTTTCCTTTGAGACCGCGCCAATATTGTATGTGTCTATCTTCTTTTCGCGGTTCACAAGTTCACCTATAATTTTTCTGCGAAACTTTCCATTCCTTCTTTGTTGGATAACTTTTTAATTTTGTTAATATAACTATTTCCGTGTAAACCAATTAAAAAACGAGCGGCTATATTGGAACGTTAGACTCATTTTACACCTCACTGATTATGAACGGCTATCTAAATTACGTAAAAGTTACGGCGTACTCAATCTAATGCAAAAGTGACATTGAAAAATTACAAACCGGAATCTTTATCGTCCTTTGATTCCTTTATAGATCTCTAACGCTGCGGGGCTAGTATGCCATACGTTATTCCAGCGAAATCCAGGAAGTTCGCCCTGATTAGTTCTTAGTGCCATGTATTTTACAGAATAATCTATACCAGTGACTTCTTTCGCTCGTTGCAGTGTCATTAACTGATCCGCTTTGGACCCAACTTTATCAAGAAAGAAGATGAGTGATCTGGACATATTGATTTCTAGGAACGATTTCAACTGATTCACTCCATTGTAGTGAGCAGCTTCGAGTGCATCAAGGTAGGCTGCTCTATCATACGGAAGAATGTTTACTAACGGCCAATTATGGTTGAGAAAGTGTATGTTCAAAAGCAATCTTCCCACTCTTCCGTTACCATCTGAGAAAGGATGTATGGATTCAAAATCAAAGTGCATTTCTGCCGCTTGATGGAATATATCATCCCTTGAAAGTTCATTTTCTACGTACTTCTGCTCCCACTTTTGCAGAAGAGACAAGAGTTTCTCTACCCTAGGAGATGAGTGTCTGGATCCAGGTATTTTTACGTTGACTTTTCTCCATTGTCCCGCATCCGAAAGTTTCCCGTGGAAAATGATATTATGTAATTCCAGAGCGCTTTTCATGTTTATTTCAGATATATTTCCGCTAACTACTTCGGCTAAAGCTGAACTGTGCTGAACTGTTTCTATAAGATCCTTCACAGGACGATTTGATACTGTTGTCCCTGTTTCTATTATCCTAGTCACTTCCTTAAGAGTCAGAGTGTTTCCTTCTATTGCATTTGTTCCCCAAGTATTCAGTATGAGTGTTTCTTGTAGAGTTTTTTCTGGCATATTGCGAATTGAACCTCGATCCAGTAGTCTTTCTCTAAGTTTATTCAATATGTATCTATCCATTTCATGGAATAAGTGCATATATGATATAAAAGGATATATGATGATATTGATATATATCAAACTCTATATGTATGGTATG
>JAJZXP010000188.1 GCA_021806345.1 Thermoplasmata archaeon
TGATGCACTTTCTGGCAGGGTAATCCTAAAGGACAGGATAGCAGATAACATGTTTCAACAGGCACTGACAAGAACATCGGAGTATGACGTAATAGCGACTCCAAATTTGAACGGGGACTATATTTCAGATGCACTTGCAGCACAGGTGGGTGGGATTGGAATTGCCCCCGGTGGTAACATGGGAGACGTTTATGCAGTCTTTGAAGCTGTCCATGGAACTGCTCCAAAGTACGCTGGAATGGACATAGCTAACCCAACATCACTAATACTTTCAGCAGTAATGATGCTGAGGCACATTGGATGGAAAGAATCAGCCGATATACTGGACAATGCAGTGACACTCTGTTACAGAGATCAGAAGGTGACACAGGATCTTGCAAGAATTTTAAACATCAGAGCACTAAAATGCTCCGAATTTGCAGATGAAATTATCAAAAGAATGAAAAAGGAATAACCGTTTTTCTCATTCTATTTATAAAGATTTCAGTAAAGAGCTACTATCTTCCAGATCTTTAAATATTATTGCATTTGCCCCCTCCTGCTCATTTATGTACTGAACCTTGGAGAAACTATCAGTAAATATATTTAAAAACATCCTATCTTTGAATTTTGTTGAAATGTTTACGGCATCTGACAGATTGGAATAATGCATTATTGCAATCACGGGACCACAAATATGGTTCATTTCTCCAATTTCATCACCGTACTGATTGACTAAAAGATGCACACCCTCGTTCAGTCCTTCTACATAATCAAAGCCATTTTCCAGTAATCTTTTTACAGATTCCCTGGAGTGATCGGCATCTTCCTTGCAATTGAAATAATTTATGTCGCCATTAATCCCGTAACCATGTTTGATATCTCTCTTCAAATATTCAACGACCCTATTCTTAAAAAACAGAAAATCTTTGTCATTAACTAAATAAATCTGACTTCTAAGTCCGCGATTGCTGATTGAATTGTAACTCAGTCCCGCAAGGGAATTGGAGGCTATTTCCAGTTTGGACCTGTCATCAACTATGCAAACACCGTTACCAAGAATTTTCCACCTCACCTGATTTTTCTCCACAACTTTCTGAGTTTCCCTAACATCATCAGGAGTTCCCCATGAATATATATTGGAATTAGCGAAAAGTTCATCTATATCGTTAATCGGTTGATCTTGCAAAATATCAAATAATAAAAATTCCGTATCTGAATATTTTTGGAATATATCTGAGCTTAAGGTCATTGAGGATATTGGTGAATTCTTATTATGGGAGATCACAACTCTGTGACCGTTTCTTATGCTTTCAAAAATGCTTTGAAACATGGTGAAAATTGGTAGAGACGGATCTAATAATGTAAAATCAAATTTCTTCATTCTTGGTATTCGCAATTTTACATTCCCCTCATCTCCTAAAAGGGTTGGAATGTGCAAATATCTGCAGTAGTGGATGGTTTCTTTCACCTCTTTTTTACATGCTTCTATAGTTTTTCCCGTTTCATTTGACATTATGCTTAACTTTTGATTATTGCTTAAAAATTCATTTAGTGATTCAATAAAAGCCTTCCCCAGTTTCATTCCATCTATGAAATCCCCCTTAGAATTTTCAAATTTAATTTCACCAAGTTTGATATTATCGATTTCAGCAAGATTTGTACCATCAAATTTACTGTTAATTTGCATTTTAACTTACATATGAATTTCTGTTAATTAAAATGTGAGGAGGTAAAATACTCACACAAGCTGACCAGAAAAATCACTCATTTCTGGAAGACAAGTTTCAATAAAGTTTAATATGCCGTGTAAAATTAAACTTCCATGAAACGTCGAATGCTTGAGTCAGACGACTCCAGCGGAAGTGTAGTTAAAGGACTCTTTGTAACATTCATCTCTCTAGTCCTACTTGGCCCGTTCTATATTGTGGGTTGGTTTGTTGCGGGATTACTGGGAGGTATGACAGGAAAGGGAAGTGCCAGGGGATTTGCAGCAGCATTGATTGGGGGCATGGTCGCATCCCTTGTTCTGATAGAACTGTCTTATTACCTGCCATTTTCTGTGATCACAGACATCACAAATTACACAGGAAACATCTATGTTGTGAGTACTCTAACGCACATTTTTTTGGTAACAAGAGGTAATCTGAGTGCAGATCCTTTAAAGACAATAATAGGTGCCATATTGGAGGGAACTGTGATACCTGCAATAGGTGGATTCGCTGGTGGCTCAATCTTTCCAAGAGAATCTGAATAATTATATAACCCACTTATTTATTTTAGAATATTTTTTTCCTATCTGCTCTATTAGATTATTCATAAGGTAGGTTTTGTCGACATTAAGATACCCCATCGTTTCCGGTGGCAACCCACATGCCCTGATTTTTTGAAAACCTTTCATAACTATCTGATCATAATTTATTGAAATTCCGTGAAAAGATACTCCTGACTTAAGTTTCATACCCAGTGAAGCAACTTTTCTTAACCCATCCGGGCTGTCTGATACCCAAATTCCAGGCTCTTCCCCAAGATGTGGGCTGAAACCCATGGATCTCATTGAATTCATGACTATTCCTTGTACTTCGTTGACAAATTCCCTCACTCTTTTTGATTCGCCTTCTCGATATACCCTAACTATGGGATACATAACGAGTTGCCCCGGTCCGTGAAAAGTTACATCACCGCCCCGTTCTATTAAAATAGGATTCAACCCTTTATAATTATCAGGATCAGCGGTTCTTCCTATTGTGTATATTTCCGGTGAGTGTTCAACAAAAATATAAGTGTCAGGTATTACATCATTGACCCTTTGTTCATGCACTTTCTTCTGGAAGTCCCATGTCGATTGGAAATCCTTAATTCCAAGATCAAGAAATTGGCTTGAAGTGTAGGGGTTTATCATAGCCAATCTCCGCAGATTCTTGAATGCCCTCTGCAACTGTCGGATGCGGATGGATTGTCATTCCTATGTCCTGAATGTTCATTCCGCTCTCAACTGCCAAAGTCAGCTCACTGATCATTTCAGAGGCATGTGGTGCAGCTATTCCTGCCCCAGTAACAGTTCCATCATCATTATAATAGATGCTGTAGAACCCCATTGAGCTATTCATCCCCTGACTTCTTCCGTTTGCTGCAAGGGGATACCTTGTTGTTTTTAATCCCCTTTCGCCAGTAGATGCAATTTCAGGATCCGAGTAAACTACCATTGGTATGGCGTAATAATCCACTGTAGCATCTTTGCCTGCGATATTCCGGGCAACCACCTCTCCTTCGTAAAATGCCCTGTGCGCAAGCATCGGACCTCCTGTGGAGACATCTCCAAGTGCATATACATTTGTTTCAGTTGTCAATTTATGCTTATCTGTTTTTATGAATCCATTCTCCAGTTCCACTTTTAATTTTTCAAGGCCAAATCCTTCAACGTTTGGCCTTCTCCCAACTGTAACCAGAACAGCGTCTGTGGTTATTGTGGCACCCGATCCCATTTTAACTGTAAATCGAGAGTCCTTCTTTTCAACGCTGTCCACCTTTGCTGAGAGTATTATCCTGACGCCCATTTCCTTCATTCTTCTCTCAACAGGCTTTATGAGTTCTGGGTCAATTCCATTTAAAATTCCAGGCAACATTTCTATAAGTGTAATCTGTGTACCGAGTTTGGCAAATGCAGTTCCAAGTTCAACCCCAATATATCCTCCACCTATGATCACCATTTCCTTCGGAATTGTTTTCAGGTCAAGTATTTCCTTGTTATAGTATGCGTCTTTGAAGGCATCTATCCTTGTTGCCGAAGAACCGGTGGCAATTACTAAATTATCACATTGGTGTGTCTCTGTTCCAACCTGTACATGTTGCTTATCAACTATTTTTGCCTCTCCATTGATTATTTTGACACCGTATGCCCTGCAAAGCGTTTCAATTCCTGATACCAGCCTGTTAATCATTGTCCATTTCCAGCTCTGCCATTGTGACATATCTATGTTGTAACTCAATCTGACTCCCGGCAAACTCTTAAGATATGAAATATTATTGGCCATCTCTATAAGAGCTTTTGATGGAATGCACCCATAATTCAGGCATTCTCCACCTACCCTGGCTTTTTCAATCATAAGAACAGATTTTCCAAGTTGTCCCAATCTAATTGCTGCTGAATATCCTCCCGGTCCTCCTCCAATAATAATTGCGTCATACTTCATGTTTTTCACCTGATTAAAAATGATATTGGATCCTCAAGGTAACCTTTTACTTTAACTACGAATCTGGCCGCATCTGCCCCATCTATCAAACGGTGATCGCACGAAAGTGACAGTATGGTCTGGTCATCGCCCTTCTCGAAATTGCTGCCATTCTTTGTAGATCTGTGCACTGCAAGAATGGCAACTTCCGGGTAGTTTATAATTGGTGTTGAAAACAATCCGCCTATGGAACCAACATTAGAAACCGTAAATGTTGAATCCTGCACATCTGCCAAACTAAGTTTATTCTCTCTGGCTTTTTTTGCAAGGTCAGCAATTTCGTTTGAAATTTGCACGACGGATTTATCTATTGCATTTCTTACCACTGCTACAGTGAGACCACTTGGCGTATCTATCGCCACACCAATATTGATATCCTTTCTCATCAGATAGCTCTTATTTTGCTCATCGTAGTGCGCATTGAACTTTGGGAATTCGGTCAGGGTCACTGCTACGGCTTTTACAAAGAATGGAGTAAGCGATACTTTTGTCCCCTTTTCTCTCATATCATTCATTGTTTTTGTTAAAAGACCTATGTTTACTGATTCTCCTACGGTAAAGTGAGGCATGATCTGTTTGGATTTAGTCATTTTATCAAAAATAATCCTTCTAAGGCCGTGCATTTCGATTAACTGATCTCCCTCTGCGTGAGATACTTCCTGAACGACTGGTGATTCCACTTTAGTTACAGGGGGTGGTGACTCCGGCGCTTTTGGTCCTTCTGGTTTTACCTCCTTTTCAGGTTTTGGCTGAACCTTTTTTTCCTCTTGTTCTGGTCGGGACTCAGCGGGCTTTGGTTCCTCAGTCACTTGCTGCTTTTGCTGATTTGGAGGAGTTATGGGTCTAGCCGCCGGTTTGGGCGGTTCCACAGGTCTAACTGCGGGTTTTGGTTGCTCCTTTTTCTGATTCATTTCCCTTTCTGCACGGTCAAGATCCTCAAGGGTTACTCTGCCGTTTGGTCCCGAAGGGGTAATACTATCAAGGTCTATTCCTCTATCTTTCGCTATTCTCCTTATTGTGGGAGAAGCCAGTATCCTTCTATTCTGATCACCGCTACTTTCCATCTTCATTTCACCTCCTTTTACCTCATCATCTTTCTCTTCTTTTTCTTGCTCATTGGCTGGTTCAGCCTTCTCTTCATTTGCTTTTGGCTTTGCTGGTGAACCACTTCCATCATCTATCTCTATTATTGCCTCTCCTACCTTAACTACCTGTCCTTCCTTATAGAGTATTTTGGTAACCTTCCCTTGAACAGGGCTGGGTATGTTGATATTTACCTTATCGGTCATAATCTCAACCATATCCTGATCCCTTTGCAGTTCATCGCCTTCTTTAATGATCCACTTTACTATTTCCCCTTCTGTGACTCCTTCTCCAATATCCGGTAACACAAACTTAAACATTTCGTTCACCTGTACTGCTGCAATTTTTCAACAGCTTTTAGAATTCTTCTTTCATTGGGTACATAATATTCCTCCAGTCTGTAAGGGAAAGGTGTGTCGAGTCCGGTCACTCTTAGTATTGGACCCATCAGGTAATCAATTGCCCTTTCACTTATGAATGCAGAAATCTCTGCCCCCATGCCCAAAGTTCTTGGGGCTTCATGAACAATTATAACTCTGCCCGTCTTGTTTACTGAATTCAGAATAGTTTCTCCATCGTATGGAAATAGCGTTCTTAGATCAATAACATCTGCACTGAAGTTATTTTTGCTCACCGTGTTCATCACTACAGGTACCATAGAACCGTAGGTTATAAATGTATAATCGTCACCCTCGCTTAAAAGTGATGCTTTTCCTATGGGGATTTCGTATTCTTCGTCGGGAACATCCATTTTTGTGGACCTATAAAGTTTCTTGGGTTCCATAAAGATTACAGGATCGTTCATCTTAAGGCTTGAAATCAGCAAACCCTTTGCGTCGTACGGATTTGATGGGGTAACAACTGTAAGTCCTGAAGTATGCGCGAAGTAAGTCTCACCACTTTGTGAATGGTATAATCCTCCTCGGATTCCTCCTCCGTAAGGGGTTCTGAGAACCATTGGCACGTTATACTCCCCGCCACTTCTGTATCTCATTTTAGCAGCCTGATTCACAATCTGATCGAAGGCTGTATATATAAAGTCCTGAAATTGAATTTCCGGAACAGATCTTAGTCCACTGAGTGACATTCCTATTGCCATTCCAACAATTCCCAATTCTACAAGCGGGGTATCCATCACCCTGGCTTCACCATATTTTGCCTGTAGCCCTTCCGTAACTCTAAACACACCTCCGTCCCTTCCTATATCCTCACCGAGGAGGATGATCCTATCATCTTTGGACATCATATAATTCAGGGTTGAGTTTAATGCCTGAACCATGTTCATCGTACTCATAGGACATCACCTTTTTCCTCTTCTATCACCCAGTTGGGTTTTTCATAGACATCCTCAAATAGTGAATCGGGGGATGGTGGTGAAATCTTCTCTCGTTCGTCAAATATTCTATCAATCCTCTCCTTTGCCTCTTTTCTAATCATTTTTATACTCTCATCATCTACCAGTCCCATTAATTTCAATCTTTTTTCTGCAATAATCAAGGGATCTTTTTCAGAGTCCTCTGGTATTTCATTAATTCTATATTTAGACGGATCATCCGAAGTGGAATGAGGACCCATCCTGTATGAAACAGCTTCAATCAAGATAGGTTTGCCATCTTTCCTTATTTTCTCCACTTCCTCTTTAGCAACCTTGTAAGTTTCGAGAAAGTCATTGCCGTCAACCTTCACACCTCTCATACCATATGCTTCCGCTTTTTTCCAGATTTCTACTTTTGTCTGTTTCTCTATTGGCAGGGAAATAGCCCATTTGTTATTCTCGCAAAGAAACAGGACAGGCACCTCGAATACTGCCGCCATATTCATTGCGGCGTGAAAATCTGGGGTTGAACTCGATCCATCCCCGAATGAGGCAAGGACAATTCCCTTTTCTTTTCTATATTTTTTAGCGTAAGCTGCACCTACAGCAAGAGGAAGGTTTGTTGCAACCGGGCTTTGAATGGACATAAAATTGTGTTCCTTGGAACTGTAATGGGACGGCATCTGTCTGCCCTTCTCGTTGTCTGCAGAATTTCCCATGATCTGATCAATAATCTTCTCCGGGCCAACACCTCGATGGAGCATTAGTGGAACATCCCTGTAATATTCGTAAAGGACATCTTCACTTTCAAGAGCCATTGATACTCCAATTTGCAAAGCTTCCTGACCCATTGTCGGGGTATAGAATCCTACCCTTCCCTGTCTCTGAGTCATTATAATCTTCTTATCCAGCGTCCTGGAAAGAACCATGCTCTTATATCCATCTAAAATCTTTTCATTTTCATCCATATCCAATCACCTTAATTGAGTTTTAAATTTTGTGAAGCCCATGCTTCAAAAGCTCTGTAGGAAGTTCTGACCAACGGGCCAGATGCTACAAATGTGAAGCCACTTTCGTAACCCTTTTCCTCCATCAATCTGAACCTTTCCATGGAGTTGTACTCCTTCACTTCCAGTTGTTTTCTTGATGGTCTCAGGTATTGACCAATTGTCAATATTTTTACCCCTGCATTCCTGAGATCACTCATTGTCTCATACACTTCCTCATCAGTTTCTCCATGTCCAAGCATTATGGAGGACTTCGTTACAATGTCCCTTCTGGTATCACTGATATATCTCAGGACATTCAACGATTGATCATAGGAGGCTCTGGCATCCCTGATCAGTGGAGTTAGACGTCTAACCGTTTCCACATTATGGGCAACTACATTCGGAGAAGATTCAAGAACTGTATCGATCAAAGTTTTTTCCATTCTGAAATCTGGAATCAATGCTTCCACCTTAACATTTAGACTCTTAACCTGTCTTATGGTTTCTGCATAGTGAAATGCCCCCTGATCCTTTAAATCATCCCTATCGACTGAAGTTATGACAGCATAACTTATGCCCATTGACTTTACTGCATCTTTAACCCTTTCCGGCTCAAGTGGATCCAGTGGCTCCATTTGTCCGTGAGTTACTGAACAGAATCTGCACCCCCTTGAACAGTTTTTTCCTAGAATCATGAAAGTTGCAGTACCTGCACTCCAGCACTCTGAGAGGTTTGGGCATCTTGCCTCTTCACATACTGTATGAAGTGAATTGCCCTTCAACAGACCATTCACATTTTTGAATGTTTCTCCAGAGGGCAGTTTTACCTTTACGTACTCAGGTCTCTGCATCAGGGTTATATTTTTTCACTATATACTAAATTATCTTTCTTTATATGGAATTAGAATTCATCAAATCTCTCTTTATAAACCCAAAAGCTGCATATTTACGAAAATTTTATTACGTTTTCTAAAATGTGCCCGGCACGGGGTCATAGCTTAGCACGGTTTGAGCACCCGGCTGATAACCGGGAGGTCACCGGTTCAAATCCGGTTGGCCCCATCTGGCACTGCAGCAGTCCCATTCGTAAACTCACCTTTTGTTATATATCCCTTCTTTTTCTCATACGATGTTTCTCTTTGCAATACTAGTTCCAATTCTGAAATATGTGTCTGGTCTGAGTTGGCCAGGCATAACAAATCAATCATTTATGGATTCCACGATAGAATGTACTCATGTCAATCTCTATATACCTGAGGTGGCTATAAGACTGATTAATTTGAAATGGATAACAAGAGAAAAAGCAAAGGTAGACAGGATTGCATGTCCGTGGTTAATATCAAAATTCGTTGATAAGGAGGCAGTATTCCTTTTCGTGCCAAAGGATAAAGTTTTAGAAACCGCAAAGAAAGAAAATGCGATTCCCTTTGATTTTCCCGGGGTTGAACTTATGCATTTCGAAGAAAATGGCAAAGAATACGTGAGTTTTAACTCCATTATTAAAAAATATAACATCAAAGATCAAGCATTATCGGAAGTTGCAAAAATAGTTAGAGGAGCCGATGCTTCTATACCCGATGCTCCAGCGGAATCTAGCGGATTAGAAGCAGCTGCTCTTGGATTTAGAGCGATTGCAAAGGATGATTTTGAAAATATGAAATTGCAATTTCCCCTATATGACGCCCTATACACTTACTGTAAGGAAAGAATAGAACATGGAGCTAAACTGGAGCATTCTTCCAAATAAGAAAATTGTACTTTCATCAAGTTTTTCCAGTTATCTCTACACCAGTTCGAAGTTAACGTATAGTCTTATATACACACGGATGATCCCAAATTTATGTTCACACCGGTAAAAAAAAATATATTTGCGTGGAGAACTCAAGATCCTGAATACGACTGGGAAATGGTTGGCCATTTGCTCATAAGAAATGGGAAACTTTTACTGATTGATCCTCCATATACACATGGTTTAGAGAAAGCGGTCAAATTTATGGGTGAACCAGAAGCCATCGTAATTACAACAGCAGATCATACCAGAGGATCAAGATATCTTTCACACAAATTACACATTCCATTATACGTTCCAGTCCAGAACGACTCAACTTCAGTGTCCCCCAAGCAAATTTACAAAGAAAAGGGAATCGTCAATTATGAAATCTATGACGAGGGTTCTTTACTTTGGCTAACTTCAAAGAGAGTCAAAGTATTCTGCGGAAAGGATGACAAATTACCATATATGGATGAAATGATTTTAATGGATGACGAGGGGAGCATCATAACAGGAGACATAGTAATGGGTTCCCCTACTGGAGAGGTTCTAACAAGCAATGAGGGATTCACCGACACACCAGACAGTTCTAAGGTAAGAGCTTCATATGAAGCACTGAGAGATAGTTTAAAAGGTCTCAGTCAGATAAATCTACTTTCGTCCCACGGTACAGACATAGTTGGAAATTTGCATAAAAAAATATTGGAAAAGAAATTTTAACAGTGTTAGATTTAGAATTTGGAAAAATCAAGCATATTAATTAGATTTGTTCGTTTAATCGGGGTCGGGTTAAAGTAGGTTTGGGGTATCTATCGGATGTTTGCGAGAATAGTATTTATAATTCTTCCATAAGAACTATAATAGATAAACAATTAAATTAACTAATAGTTAAATTAATATACGGTTTACGAGTTGAGTTAATATGCTTGTAAGGGAGATCGAAAAGTCCCTTGATATGAGACTTATCCTTAAAGTAAAACAGCAAACAGAATTATTCAAGGCAACACTAGATTTAAAATCGAAAATTCCTGTATTCATCTATGGAAAGGATGGGCATGTGTGGTTATCCACATATTTTAGCAAGGAGGCAGTTGGCAGGAATACAGACATTCTATTGAATCGTTTCAAGGGAATTAAATTAGAAAATTCCTATGTGGTGGATACGCAAATAAACAATGTAAAAGATTTTGCAATAATCAGAAAACTTGCAGATCTCCCCTCCTTGGTTATAAATCGTTCAGACATGAGCAACGGAGCTCTAAATATATACGCAAGGTTTCATAGCAGCCAGAGTGACCAGGTCTCTAAACTTATTGCGGAATATATGGTGGATAAAGAAAATTCAAGAATTGACTGGTTGGGGCCGAGTCCTGGAATAATAAAGATCATGGATATAATCAACTCGGAGTATCCGCTATCGCTAGTAACTTATGAAATCCCCCTGAATGGCATGAAGGAAGAATTTGGAAATTTGCTTGCAAGTGAGATGATATTGGAGCCAACGAACAATCAGATCGAAAAAGAGGCATTTTCAATGGTTCTATATTCTAAAGACATGATTCACGGATCGATGGAGGGACTTACCCCCATTTCGAACGAGGATCATATTTATTCACTAAAGGTCTCAAACTTTTTTCTCAATGAAGTTCGGGCAGCTGCAAATGAACATCACATAATGAGAACACGCTATTTCATAAAACCAACACATGATCGGCTTCAAATTACAGTTTTCATTCCAACAGCCAATATCTACGAATACTGTTCAATATTATTTGATATAGCCAGGAAAACTGAAAATCAATTGAAAGTGAAATATTTGCTTCCTTATACTCAGGATGTGTGGGATATCATATAGTGTAGCAGGCCTTAAGATTATTGGAAAACTGCGAAAAAACCAATATATTTTTTTAAAATTTCTTATGGAAAAAGGTAAACATCCCCCTCCATTCTGGAATAATTCTTATATTTAAATTGTTATAATATAATAATTTGTTTAAATAGAATGATTTAGTTTTTCTATTCATGAAATCGAGAATTGGAATCACGTACATTCTGGTTTTTGCATGTTTGATGGGAATGACGCTGTCGGTTGCCGGGGAGATTCACCCGGGCACATATGGAAAGGTGGAGAACAATTACTCCATTGGTCAATCATCTTTAAGCGTAAACAGCACACACGTTTCAATTAACATAGGGGGAAGTGCAACTTTGAGTTACACTTTAAAGCTGACCTCCGGCTCAGCGTGGGGAACAAATATGGAATACAAGGGCACATCCACAATAACTGTCTCCTTTTCCAGCTCTGGAGGAGATCCAACTTATAGTGGGACAGCAACTTTTACTGCCTCGTCCAGTGCAAAAGCCGGGACATACAACATCACTCTTTTTGCGACGGGTGATGACCCCACATCATCCAATTTAAATGTAACGGTTACAGTGATAAATAAAGTTTCCACTTCACCCCCACCTCCCACATCTTCAACGAATTATGATCCGTATATCGTAGGCGGGGTAGTTATAGCACTATTCGTTGTTCTAGCGGTATTACTATCCACAACAAAATCTGATTCAATGAAATTTGTTATGGTTGGAAGCACAATAATTTCACTTGCATCTTCCCTGTATCTATTAATGTTTGATTCAGTTCTTCGAGTCTCTGGGTATGATCACTGGCTTGGTTTAATCGCATTTTTCATTCTCACAATAATTGCTCTTGTCATTTCACTCACAAAATCCAAAGCAAATAGATTGGCATATTTGGGCCTGGCTGCCGGAAATGCTTT
>JAJZXP010000079.1 GCA_021806345.1 Thermoplasmata archaeon
TTGAAAACATTCATTAACATTGAGGGGTGTTCTTGGAATAACCTGACTCCATCGAGATCACCGAACGCGAAATAAATGGCTTCCACCAATGAAGACTTGCCACTATTGTTCTTTCCAACCATAATGTTAATCGCACTTGGGTTGATATTCAAGTCAGTTATTAACCTGAAATTCTCAAGAATAAGCTTTTCAATTCGCATTCTACATGGAAGTGATCTATTATTTGTTATTATTTCCTACCGGAATGTAAGTATTCATTTGCAGAACAGAACAATGCCGTGTAACAATAGTTATACTGCATTATACAACTTTGTCTCACTATTTAGGGGGGGCCACGTCCAATAAGGAAAACGCCACAGTAAAGCATTAGATAACTTAGAAAGCAAAAGTGAAAATTACTTCATACCGGCTTTCTTTCTTGCTATGAACAGCATATCATCACAAAGTGATGTTGGTAAGAACTTATTAAAAGGCAAGCGCAGAGTCCATGAAAAATCATTAATACCAATCGTGAAGATCAAGTCAAAACTTTGCTTTAGAAAATACTGTATTTCATACATCGCATATTCTCTTATGTGACCATACCCACCAAATGTTCCTTTAATAATATTTCTTTTCTGAGTAATGTTATTTTTTCCAAGCATAACCAATAGACGTCTTACTAGAGATATTGCGTTTGGAACAGAAATTACTAGAAATCCGTTGGGTTTAGTAAGTTTATCAAGGTTTGCAAATATTATGCGGTCATCTGCAAAGATATGTTCTATTACCTCGGTGCATATAAGCAAGTCATAACTTCGTTGGATAACCGTATTTTCCGTGGTCAGATCAAGGTAGTGAATAAGTTCAGGATTTATCTCTACATCATCCGGAATAAATGACATGTCAGGAACTATTGTAACTAAATTTGAGCTAATAGCTGCTCTTAATAGTTGATCGAATGAAGAATAGCCAATGTTGCCCACCGTAATATTACTCAAATTAATTGAGTTCTTGTCAAAAAATTTTTTTATTATTTCAATAGTCTTAGATACCCTACGTTTATTATCATTAATGTACATTTGATCAAATTCAGCTTTGTTCCGTGGGGGGTTCTGATTGTACACGCCTTCCAACCAATTTATCCACATTTTGCGCATTATCTCTTCACCATCTTTTTTTTATGGATTCACTGAGCAGTGCATTCTCCAGGTCCTTTTCTGCAAGGAGTGTCTTCAGCTTCTCATTTTCCTTCATCAGTTTTCTCACTCCAGGTTCCATTCTCCTGTAATGTGGTTTAAGACCATCCAATCCGAAGGTATCATAGGATTCCTTCCATTTGTAGTACATGCCTGGGTCTACAGAGTATTTCCTGCATGTATCAACAACCCTGCCACCCTCCTTGATCTCCTTTATTATGGCAAGCTTCTCTTCAGCTTTCCATCTTCTCCGTTCTGTCATTGTTCACCCCAGACCCCATTCAATTCATATCTTAATTATATTTAACCCTATCAATAGGGAAGTAAATTTAATATGATTTAAATATTTATCCACAAAATGGAGAAAGGACTAAAGATCGGAGTAGTAGTGATCCTTGTTGCCGGACTTGTTTCAGTTATCTGGCTTCGAGGCGGAACGATCTATTACTGGGATAGCGTATTCCCGCTACATCCACTTAAGGATCTGATCATACGCAATTATACCTGGAATTTAACACTTTATAGAGGATATCCAAGCCCGCCAAACAGATTCCTTATTTATATAGGGACTTATCTGTTTTTTGACGCTATATCACTGGGTAACATAGCGCTGGCACAACAATTCCTCGTATACATGTTGTTTACCTGTTCCGGATTATCGATTTTCCTGCTTCTCCGGAAAATATTTTTAAGGATAGATAGGACGGTATCGTTTATTTACCCATTAATAGGTGCATTATTTTATATGTTTAATTTCTTTTCAGCCTATTATCTTTCCGAAATCTATATCCCTTGGTTCTTATACTCTTTTTTTCCACTGTTTCTTTATTTTCTACTGATAGGAATAGAGAAGCATATCTCACATGGAAAAGGTTACAAAGAACTCGTCCTTTCGATTCTCGTTATAGAATTAATGTCTTCGAGTTTCTATGAGGCACCCTATATAGTTTTCTTCATTTTTCTCTCGACAGTATCAATCTATTCCATGATTCCAATATTCGAAAGTAAGGATAAAGGAGGTAGAAATAAGGTCGTGAGATTCCTCCTGATCTTTTTCATAGCAGCAATAATGGCGAATCTCTGGTGGGAGACTGATTTTTTATTTAACGTTGCAATAGAAGTTCATTCATTGAGCCTCTCTTTTCAGATAACGGGCATTGAATTTATGTATAAACACCTTTTATGGCCATTTCAATTTTTTGTCATAACGTCCATGTATCCAACCGTTCGCCCCATTGTTGGAAATAATACCTGGTCATGGATAGGTCTGTATGGAGATAGCGTATTGACACCCTTGTTCTTATTCATCTCGTTCCTGCTTCTTATTTTCACATATCTGCCTCTCCTCACAATAAGAATGGATAAATCATTATTGCCCAAAAGAACTAAAAAAACAATATACTTTTCATTAATATTTGTAACTTTTTTCGTCTTGTTAGGCCAGAACCCCTTAATGGGTTATGTGTATGATCTTGTCTCTTCTTTCAACCATTCACTTATACCATACTTGTATGCAGTATGGTATCCTTTTTCGGAAATGGTGATAGTTTTTTTTATTGCAATCCTCCTGCCTGTTTCAATTTTTGAATTCATTCAAGGCAATTATAAGCTAAATTCCAAAAGACTAAAAAGAATTCGCTCCAGAGCGAAATTTGCAATGCTGCAAAGCAGGCGAAATCGCAAAATAGCAGCCATTATTGTCTTGACCCTCATTCTGTGCATATATCCATGGTATATGTATACGCCGCAGGCCACACAAGACTACAACACTGGTTCAGGCTATCCCATCGTCTCCGTTGTTCACCTTCCAGGATATTTTTTGAATGCCACAGATTATATATCATCACACGCCGGAATTGGTGGGACTCTAATCCTTCCAGAATCTTATGATTTCCTAAGCATGAATTTTTCTTCACACAATTCATTCGCAAACGATCAGCATCCGAGCTATTTAACAGGGACACCAATTATGTTAGGAAGTAACACCTTGAATGAAATACAATCTCTTCTATATAACCCAGGACTTGTACCACGGAATCTTTCGATTTTCCTCAATTCCTTGAATGTAAAATATATTCTTCTAAACACAATAGAGCGCAATTCTGCAAATGGGTATGTATATTACAATCTAAGCCATCTCCAGGAATATCTTGGCAATCAGAGTGATCTGGTTGAGGTTGGGAAATTTGGCCCAATTCTGATTTATGAAAACAGGTATTACGAGGGTATTTTCTCAACTTTAGCCCCAGTCAATTTCAGCCCATCCGTTTCTTCACCGATAGGATTACTGAATGTTACATCAAGTATGCGAAACATGAAGCAGTCGGGCAACATTAGGCTAGGGCACTATAACTTTTCGGACGGTGTTTTGCATTTCAATGTGGCACAATATAATAGTTCCGACAATCCCGTACGATTTTACAATACTGCATCATTGGGGGTAAACATTTCTGTTTATCACTACCTTATAATAACCCTACAGTCCTCAAATAATACTCTAGTCAATGTGCTATCAAAGACCTTCTTTTCGTCTACATCTCATTATGCGCTTGGTAGTACTTTGCTTGCCAACATGAATTACTCGCTTTATAATAGTACTGGAACTATTAGCATGCCAATCCCTGGGACATCGATATCCGGAAAAAATTACACCACATACATTTATCCACTATTCCACCAGACGTATGACAATCAGTTCAGTTATCCTTTGGAAAATAACACGACTGTACCAACATTTTCTAATGGTGATATCTTAAATCACTTAGTGTTCCTTTTTAGCCTGAAAAAATCACTGAACGCCTACTTCACCAATATTAGTACTATTTCCTTTGCTAAATACATTTCCTCAAACGATATATTTATCCCAATGTCGTCCAATCCAAAGATAGGATATATATCCAATGGGAACCTATGGAGTTTGAGGGATGGTAGTAGCCCGCCACGAATGTCCTATAGAGAGGTAAATCCCACATATTTCAAGGTAAGCATTAAAAACTCTTCTTCTCCATACCTTTTGATGTTTAAACAGAACTACAATCCAAATTGGGTTCTGGAAACCAGCTCCGGGAGAGTTCTGAATAGTGATCATCAACTTGCTGACGGCTATGCAAATTCTTGGATCATTAACTTAACTGGTAACTACACTTTGAAAGTTATATATTCTCCTCAGATAATATACCAGCACATCGAATATATATCTCTAGCTTTCAATGTGATCATGGTTTCTGTGATTCCCATTATTTACTGGAGGAAAAGGAAGAATGCAAACACCTGATATATCTGTCGTTATCATGGCACACAACCGGAGGGAGTTTCTCACTAATGCCATTGATTCAGTCATAAATCAAACATTGGATGACGATAAATATGAAATAATTGTGATATTGAACTTCCAAGACCCCGGTCTCTTACAGTTTTCTCCGAGGGTGCGTTTCATTTATCATACAGATTTAACAATTGGTGAGGTAATCTCTTTGGGGGTCAGAGAATCAAGTGGTGAAATAATTTCATTTCTCGACGATGATGATATTTTTCTGCCGGGAAAGCTCCAGAAAGTAAGGGAGGTTTTTAATAAAAATCCAAAACTTGCTTATTTCCATAATAATTATTTGAGATTCACTTCTTTCCCCATTTCTGACTTGGAAAAGGGACTATTTTTCTCAACTAACAGCTTATTCTTGCCCTTAGGCAAACAGAATCTGCGAAATGTCAGAAAATTCCTCAAGTATGGTGGAAATTTCAACATGTCATGCATTTCTATACGAAAGGGATTTTTCCCCAGTGACTTTAAACGAAAGTATAATTATTTGCAGGATACAATTGTGTTTTATTTGTTACTTCAAAAAGGGGATTACTTATTAGACGATGGAATTTTGACTCATTATTTTTCTCACAATTCAATTTCTAATCAAGACATAAACATTATAGTGGAAAAGTCAGTTGTAGCCCTTTCCGAAGTAATAGGTTACGCAAAGGGCTCGACAAACACCCTGGTTAGTTCCGATTTAGCCGTGAATCGAGTAATGTCTGAAATTCTAGCTGAAACTGGTAGCAAGATGGACTGCGGCATTGCAATTTTGAAATTAATTCGGAGATTATGGGTTTTAAATTTCCAGACCAGACTTATGATCGCAATACTTGGCGTTGCTTCTTTATTTAATCACGATTTTGCGAGAAAATTATTGATGAAAATCAAATATTAATTTCTACTCACGTGACATTGTCAAAATTTATTTTATTTTCTCTGCGATTCACGAACTTGAAACTACTTGACCTTTATAATTCTCACTGGATACAACTTAGTCTCTGGTCTTGTTTAATAATTGCGGTCTGGTTATTGATCATCCATAATTACCTCTTAAATGATGATGAAAGCCTTTTCTGATAATATGCTGGACCCTCATTTACTACTTTCTTTACCATGACGTAAAATCTATTCATACTGTTTCGTTTATCCAAATCTGTTATAAAGTACTTCTTTGCATTCTCTGATAGCTTATTTCTGAGGTTTTCATCGGAATTCAATTCTAACATAGCTCTCTCGAAACCTCCAGGAGTATCCCTAATTAGTATATTTTCACCATCGATTAGGCCAGTAAAGGAAGAACAGATTGCTGATGTAGCTATGATTGGTTTACCAAGAGATAAAGCTCTTATTAACCGCATCTGGACACCATGTCCCTCTAAAGACGGAAAAACCACAAATCTTGCGTTTCTGAGATGAGCCCAGAATACATCAAGACTTACCTTTCCAATAATTTTGAAGTTTGGTCTGTTATACGTTGCAATAATATCTTCAAAATTCCCGGTAATGATAACATTTAAGTTCTCGTGTTCCAAAGTCACTCTATTTAGATACTTAATAGTTAACAAAGATGAAAATGTTTTAGAAGCGAAATAAAAGCAGAAATCCTCTGGGACATTTCCAATATTTTTGTCCTCTGCCTTATATTCATTTAAGAAGGGGAAAACATAATCAGCCTCTATTTCTTTATCCATCTTTATTATTTCATTATAATCCACAATGGTAGGTGTATAGACATATTTACTTGTTATTGATGAAAGTTCCCTTTTCTTTATCACACGATCAAAGAAAAAAGTTAATCGAAGATTTAGGACATCATTAGCACATACCCTTTGGCCAGAATAGGCCATCCATTTGCTTCGATTGGGAAGAGTTCTAGGGAGTCCGAACCAATCGAGTCTATCGATTAGAGGGACTCCAGATTCAAGAGAAGCTCTAATCGGTATTTTTGACGCATTTGGTCCATTTTTCAAGATTAAATCAAAATCCTTTAAGTTCAATAAGAATTTTTCTATTTTTTTATCCGGTGAATTGTTTTTCAATGCCAAATACTGTGAAGCACCAAGCATAGAAGCCGCATATGTTATAGGTGAATTGTAATCAGGCTGACGGGATTTAAAATCGATTTTTTTTGGTACCGTATCCGAACAGAAATGCATCAAATGAAGATTGCCTTGATCCACAACATAATCTTGTTCTGTTCCCCAACTTATCACTGTACATTCATGACCGTCAGAAACAAGCGCATTCAGAAAAGCCTCCAAGTACTCTCTGTGACCGCCAAAGACTGGATATAAGGACTCGTGAGAAAAAAAGAGAATCTTCATTGAAAACCTGTCCATTTGGCAGAAATTCGGAACAAAATAAGATTATACATTCTAATCGTGCCCCAATAGTTCTATTGTATCAATGAGCTCTCTTTGTTCATCTGGAAATTGATCATGGGTTAAAGGTTTCCGTTTTTTTTCAAAGGATTCCACCTCATTATTTTTCATATTCAGGACAAGTTTAAAATCACCTCTGATAATGGCCCTTCTTTGTGAATCCATGCGACTCAATTTTTCTAACGCTCTCCTATTATTCTTTATCAACGAGTTCGGTACCCTCCAAGATCCATCTGCCTCTGAAATAACAAAGGGGAAACTTGGAATCTTAAATTCATTATCGACCCCTATACTTTTAATCATATCAAAAAGACCAGTATTGCTGAATATCTTGTCATATACCTCATGTCTGGTGTCCTTTGCAGCTTTTTTAATAATTAAAGGTACATTTATAAGTTCGTCATGCAGATAAATACCATGCCCATAAAATCCATGTTCAAAAAGTGACTGTCCATGATCAGAGGTTATTATTATTACCGTATCATCGTATAGGTTGTTTTCAATGAGAAACCGGATAATTTCACCGATTTCCCAGTCAATTAAACTTGACTCCGAGTAATAAGATTCTCTGACCTTCCTAATAGTTCTATGAGATGGGTTTAAGAGACCTAGAGAATATAGTTGTTCCTTTTCGGGGCTAAAATCATAATTGTAAGGTTCGTGGGATTCCATGAAATTTACAAACAGAAAAAATGGCTGAGAAAACGATGATCTGAAAATGAAATCGATCATGCTTTTACCAGACTTATTGAAAGGGAAATTGTTATACTTATAAGATTTACGAACCTCCTTTCGCAAATTAAAGTAAGCGTGAACTAGGGAGAAATTGTCTTTAGATGATCCTTTTAATAATAGATTTTTAAATATAGTATTCCTACTATCACCTAAGCGTTTAGTAACCTTGTTCTTTAATAAGCTCCAATTGTTGTTCAAGGTAAAATTACCCATTGGATCAAAGAGCGTAAAGGTATCGAAACCACGGTCAAAACCACTGCCGGGAACGATTCCCGTGTTTGCGGACATGCCGATTGTACTGTAACCTTGTTCCTTCAAAACTTCTGCCACGGTTTTTCCTCGGTAATCATTCATTAATTTTGAGGTAGTTATGAAGTCCCTGTCATATTCGCCGAAATGCACATGGTGTTCCATTGGATATTTTCCAGTAAACATTGAGGCATGGGAAGGTATTGTCCATGGGGCTGATGCAATATTATTAGTAAATATTGTGGATTCAAGCGAAAGTCTCTCAATGTGCGGAGTATAAATTCCAGGATTATATATGGAAAGAGCGTCCGATCTGAGGGTATCCAGCACAATGAATATAATGTTTTTAGGAGAGGACATTTACATTCACATGTAACCTAGTTTTCTGAGTCTCTCCATCATGTTTTCCTTATCTTGAGCTCTTCCAGCTCGTTCTGCAGTCGTATCCATATCCTGTTCCCATGCTGGTTTTTCAGAAATTTTCATCGAGTCGTTTTTCCCATCTATTGATCTATACCCTTTTTCGTACAGTGGATGATAAGGAACTTTATTTGCAAATGTGTACTCCCAAATATCCTTTTCCGAAAAAGAGAGTACCGGGTGGACTCTATAGTGTTCTGGTCTTTCTCGCTTGCTTACAAATCTTTCTGTAGACCTTGCCTTGTTTTCATCCCTTCGTACCCCGACAAGAAGGGAATCAAACCTATAATTTCTGATAACGTTATTCATTGGAACTGTCTTTAAGAGGTGATTTCCGACTTCCGTCTCAAGTGAATATGGGATCTTATGACCTGTAAATCCAAGTCTTTTTATCTCGGCTTGATTCTCTTCGTCAAGAGACCCCACAACCACTGAACCATCAACTACATTATTAAGAAAGTCTTCATTCCTAGCAATTATGACCTTAAAAGCCCAATCTCTGGATATCTTTGCAACTAGATCCAAGGTTTCTTCGTAATGGTCTCCATGATCTATAAAAATGGCTGGTGGCAATTTCCTCTCCAAGCTGTCGCATACACCCTTGCATATATGAAGCATAACTGTACTATCTTTACCAGCACTCCAAACTATTGCAGGATTTCTAAATCTTGTTATACCATCTTTTGCAACGATCTTGGCTATATCTACCTTTGCACTATAGCCAAGCAAGTCCTTTGGCTCTATATAGTCCTCCATCTCTTTCTCTTATCAACTGCACATATATCTAATTTGCGGGATCTACATCCTTGTAGTGTGCGCAGGAAGCCAATAAACTTGAATCCAATAAGCAACATCCATGCAGAAGCAGTAATATATTTTAACGAATATCGATGGAAACACTCCAAGTGCATTTGAATTCGTGAGGTTCCCTTAAATCATTGTAGTCAATATATTTGGGTAATACTCTTCAATTCGTAAAGATACTCTTTATCAACCTTAAAGAGTAGAACTCTATCTTTACACTGAACCCCCTCGTAGAACAGTGCTGGTGGTTTTTAGGCAAGTCAAATGGAAATTAGGTAAATTCTGAAAGTATAGCCTCACATAGAGACTCACAAGAGTATCTACAAAGTTTTGCAACATCAAGAGTTCTTGCTGGTTCCTCTTTAATGGAAATGAGATCATCAATTGCATTGTATAACTCAATACTGTTTCCCGTCTCCACGATTCTAGAGAAGCGGTTTCCGGATAGAATTTCTTTATGCGCTCCAGTGTCAGTGGCCACAACCTTTACCTGAAGGACGTCTGCCTCCATTGCGCCTGCACCAAACCCCTCTCTCAAGGAGGGTATAACAAAAATTGTGCTCTTCATCATTAGGTTGAATTTTTCAGGATCACTTATAGTCCCAACGAATCTGACATTTTTAGAAATGCCAAGGTCGTCGCACAATTTCCTGAGTTGCTTACCATATTGAGTCATTTGCCCTGCAAGAACTAGATCAATGTTAGGATACTGTTCTAAGAGATGGGAAAATGCGTTTATCAGCACCTCATATCCCTTATGGGGTGAAATGGAGCTTATGGAGAATATGAAACTGCCAGAAATTCTAAACTTTTCTCTGATTTCTTGGGACGATGTTGAGAGCGATCTATCATAGTCAGCCCTGAATTTCGAATAATCTATGCATGATGGGTGAACGATGTGTTTTAAACTAGCCGGAAGAATCTTTTCCAACTCTTTATATGTCCTGTTGCTGTAGGAAAGAATTCCCTTAAACTGGGTAATAAAAATCCTTGATACCACAATTGAAAATAACTTAAAAATGAATCTAAAGAAATATCCAGGTGGTGATATAATCCCATGGTTTATCATTATAATCCGTGATCTGTTCCTCCTTCCCATAAGGAGAAGTGCAACAAAAGAAAGAGTCCAGAAGTAGTCATTTAAAATTATAATATCATAATCCTCTTGATACAATATTCTTTTCACCTTTCTGGTGTCACGGATGTAAATGGGGGAAACATACTGAAGGTCATTTGGTATAAAATTAAATGAGCGTAATTTTACTATCTCTAAGTTATTAATTAATGCGTTCGGGTCAATACCAATGTAAACATTTGCAGGAACAGAAGTTAGGAGCCCTACACTGTGCCCCATTTTATTAAAAGTCTTGAAAATATTAATTGGATTTCTCCCCCCATAACCTTTTTGGTAAGGATATATGTCGGGTGTAATAATGAGGATTCTCACTGCTGGTCATTAACCATTTGGATTAAAAGTCTTCGTCATTTTTTGACAGAGCTTGATACACTTTTTAATGTGAAAAGTGCGAAACACCCCTCATTTATTTTACTTTTCCTAAGTTCTCAACCAGATCGCTAAGTTTCTCGTTATGCAGTTCCCATGTATACTTTGAGGCAGTTTTCAATGATATCCGTGACAAATCGTTCCACATTGCTTCATTTGTAAATAATTCTTCCAAAATAGAAGCAACTCCACTTGAGTCCTCTTCGTCGACTATAAAACCGCATTCTTCCTCATCGACTATTTCCCTTGCTCCGATCTCATTGTTAATAATTAAAGGAATACCCCAAGAAATTGCTTCTAGACTGCCCATACCTGGTCCTTTTTCATTATACCCAAATCTCACTGCAGCTTTTGCCTCCTTATAATAAGAAACCAACTCACTCTCAGTTAAGGGTCCAGTAATCTCTATTTTGTTAGATAACTTCATTTCCACTATCTTCTCCTTTGTTTTTTGCATATAATCATGATCTGTCCAATCTCCACATAACACAATCTTCCCGGTACTTAATTGTTTTGCAATTTCCACGAGTACTTCCGGTCTTCTTCCAAAATCCCACATTGTAACTGAAAGTGCTATGTTTTTCCTCAAATTGAAAGGGGGCACACCATCTATAGGAATTAAACCCGGAAAAATTTCATGCGTATTTCTATAGCCAGCCTCATTTAATTTACAAAGGTTATACTTTGTATTCGTAAGGATCAGATCGGCATTTTTCAAAGCCATTTTTTGAATAAACCTTTGCAGATAAGATCCATCATCCAGATAGACCTCATGAATCAATACAATCTTCTTTTTTCCTTTTTTTCTTGAAATGCTTGAAAAAAAAGCCGAAAATTCATCAAAATAATATATTACATCATACCTGGTAGAGACATATCTTTCGGCATTCCGTATAAGGTCAATGTCTACAGTCGCGTCTGAACCACGTTGTGGGCTATATAACATTGTTATAAACCTTAAGAGTCTACCGAATGGACGATTGATAATTTCGGGACCGTATAGAATTTTAAAAGGAGTATCAATTTGATATCTAAATCTTCCAGTATTTCTAACAAATATTAAATCCGTCTGATGTCCAAGTTTATTAAGGCCTCTCGCTTCAGCTATTGCAATTCTTTGAACCCCTCCAGGCCAAAGAACGCGCACAATTATTGCAATTTTCATTTCTTCGCTCGTTAAGCGTTTATCGAGATTTAATATTTTTTACCAAAGCGGGTGTGTGAGAGATTATTGGATACTGATTGATCTCTAATATAACCAGACTTTTGCGTTAATTCTATTCACACTCAACAATTTAATATTGAAATTCGAAACAGTTAAGAGGTTGTCATACGTTTGTGTGACATATGGAGATCCCAATTGTGAAGAACCCGGAAATTCTTGATGAACTTTTGATCAATTACAGATCAGCATTTCCTGAAATCAGACAGTTCAGGCACTTCTCTGAACTGATCTCTGCCTTGAATAATTCAGAGAAAAGAAGCGTAGCCCATCTCAACTCCATC
>JAJZXP010000288.1 GCA_021806345.1 Thermoplasmata archaeon
TGTATGGTTTCTCTTGTTCCGTTAGCTTATCACGGTATTTAAAATTTTATTGACTCCGCTGCACAAATTGAAACTGGAATTATGTGCCTGTGGTAGTATCCGTTTATCAGAACAAAGAATGCCATCTTAGCAAGACCCGCAATTGAATTATGGTGTCAGTAATGTGCCTTCCACTCTATTGGGAAGGTTCGCATGACTACCTTTTTTGTGAGTCGAATGGTCCCATGAAAAGCGCCCTTGCGTGTCCCTTAGAAAGCGTGACTTGGGAAAAGACTGTTTTTGATTTAGCCATTTTGCGATAAGAAAATATAAATTATACGGGAATATTTCCATCTACTGGGTCCGTAGCTTAGCTAGGTAGAGCGATGGACTCTTAATCCATAGGTCGGGGGTCCAAACCCCCCCGGACCCGCTTTATCCCTGTTTGCTTCTGTGAGCTTTTTATTAATTGGAATTTTTTAAGTTGGCAGGAAGGTATCAACCTCTTATTTTTGAATGCAAGAGAAAACTGGATTGGTCCAGCGTGCAAATAATTCTTGTGTTACAAGTAACACTGGTAATACAAATCTGAAAGTGAAATTGTATGGAGACTTCGAAATAGTTTGAACACGTGGAGATTTTATCCATTTAAATACGTAAAGCGATAAAGAAAGAGTTATTCACTGACTGGACCCGTATAAAATTGAAAAAAGAAGAGTGGAGTTTATGCTTCACCATTGTACTTGTTCATTCTATGATACTGTTATAGATAAGCCAGTTCTGGAAGGAATAACTTTGAGATGGTATTGTAAATCTTCTAGAGTTTCAACAAAAGACCATATTTTCCTATCTCCTTGCCAAGTAGTATATACGTCTTCAACGTTTTGCTCTAACCTCTTATAATAAGGGTCTTCCTTGAAGTTTATTGACCATCTTTTTTTTGTTTCAAAATCTTATTTGAAATGTCAGTGGCGGGGACAACATTTATCAACTCATTTGCATACAACATAACTATGGAATAAGGAGTTATAGAATGCATGTTTTCATATTGAGTTTTGAGGCCAGGTAATAAATTCTTTTTGATTTTATCATCTTTAACGATTTTGACTTGAGCTAGGAAGAGTTTTTTTATCACAATTTTGCTGAAGATAATCTTCATCGATGCTGCTAGATCTGCACCCAGATTTTTCCATAGTACTGACCCGAGCCATTACAGAACTGAAACACCATGATGTTAATATTATAAGTAAGAACAGATACATAAAAAGCATGCGAAAAGCGCTTTTTCAGATCACGGAGGTCTTTTCATGAAGTTCAAATATTCGGCTGAAGAGAAGTTCCAGATAGTCACGGAATCATTCGCAGACAATGTGACACAGGCTGAAATATGCCGGAGGCACGGCATATATCCTGTTCAGCTGATCAAATGGAAGGAACAGTTCATCCAGGGCGGTAAGTCAGCCCTAGCTCAGGGAAGGAATTCTGATTCAAGGGATGAGGAGATCGAGGATCTGAAGAAGATCATAGGAGATCAGTCAATGGTCATAGACGCTTTTAAAAAAGGCTACAAAGGAGGTCAAAACGATGGTTATTGACTATCTGAAGGATCAGATACCTCTCAGGGAGATCTCAAGAATATCAGGAATCCCGCTGTCAGGAGGGGCCGGAGTAGCTTAAAGGTATTTCTTTTAATGTAATTAATAAGGATGATATGATTCTGAAGGAAAATATCTATAGTCTTGTATTTTCAAAATTTGTGTGTGTCTGATATTAAACATCGATGGGCCTAAAGATGCTCTGTTATGCATCCTTGACAGATCAATGCGTCCTCATCATCTGAATTCTCCATACTGCAGAATTGTTTATCTGTATTGCCCCAAATGCCATGGTTTTTTGATTGAGTTCTTTTCTCCAGATCTGCTATCTTGTTAGCAAGATACGGGTAATAGTTGCGTATTACTTTTTTTTCAGCTAAATTGGAAAATGACCCACAGAGACAATCTCCACTCTTCCCAATAGTTGAATATGCTGGGTTTAATGGCACACGATACTCTTTTAGAAGTTGCCAGACTGTTTCATCGTCATAATTATAAATAGGGCATTCCCACCAGGCCCCCTGATATTTCTGAAATTGCTTAGACCAACGGGATCTGCGATTGCTTTCCGCCTTGCGCACACCAGAGAAGAGAAGAGGAGGGAAACCATACTCTTTCCTCTTCTTAGAAATAAACCTTCTAATCGCATCCAATTTTATGACATGCATTATTTGACTATGACCATAAGGAGTTGGAAATCCATTTCTTATGACAAAATCATCATAACTGGTATACCCTTTAGTAACTTCCAACTTCCAGTCAAATGAGTTAGCTAGACTCTTTACATACTCAAAAGTCTCCGATAAACCCACTCCTGTATCGATATAGACAACTCCCCCTAACCTATCTATGGATTGCATTTCCAGTGCAGCTAGCGTACTATCTTTGCCACCAGAAAGTAACGCCCATCCTCTCATATTGGACAAATCAAATTCAGCGGTCATTTATGAGCATCTCATGAAAATATATCTAACTTATCCTTGATGCAAGGAGAATCGTATCAAAATACTTATATACTTTTTACGATTAAGTTTTTTAGACTTATGTATAATGATAGGTGTGTACTTTGCAACAATAAGATAATGAACCCAGCTTCAGGTAGTATATGTAATGACTGTAGGGATCTTGGGGATTTTATTTCAGGCATGTTTGAAGAAACCAAGAATGTCCTTTCTACCGTTAATTCCCCTGAAGATGAGATATCTGTAAAGCTGATTAGAGAATTATCCTTCGTTGCTTCTACAGACAGTTTCTTGAATGTATATAGGAGAATTGTCGAACTCCTAATAAGGACTTTTAGGGACGAAACAAACGAAGTCATCGATTTCAATTTAATCACAAAGAATGTTCATACACAACTGAACTATTTTCATATATTGAATGAATTAAAAGAATCTGACTTAGTCGAGTTTGTCAATGATAATAATAATCCTATTGCAACGCCAAGAATGAAGATAGGAAAAGTACTCCGGCACGTAATAGATGAAATAAGGATAAAACGGGAACGAGAAAATGCCGAAATACGGTATGCGCATATTCTGTCAACCTACTCGGTCCTTCCGTTGCTAATGGAATACAGTAGATGTCAGACTAAGAGCGAAGTTAGGCAAATGAGCCCCATCCCAAAGAGGCCCTGGTTGATGATGTTGCAATTGATGATTAGAAAATCAGGAGATAGGGTAAACATCGAGAAGCTGAGAAAAAATTTAAATTCAAGCAGAGCAAGCCCTGATACTTTCACGACACTTGTGACTCACTTAAGCTCTGAAAGTACTGCACATATACAAAAACTTGTTGTGGATAGTAAGGGCGAGGGAAATGAAAAGGAGTTTGTCCTTGACAGTGAAATGGTAAAATATATAGACAGACTCCGTGAGAACATCAGAGAAAGAGAGATGAGTTGAAATTGGATATTACAAATAAGATTAAAGAACTTGAACCACTCGAAAGTCAAGATCCTATCATCAGAAAAATAACTCTTATAGGGAATGCGATTATGCGAGGAAAATTAAAGCTTAGATTTTCAGGGTTTATTCTTTTTGGTCCACCTGGAACTGGGAAAACAGAGATCGCTCGTCTAGCCGCAAAGAAAATTGCAGATGACATTACTGCAGAAGTAGTATTTATTGATGGTTCAGATATAGCTGCACCCAAATGGGGAGAAGCAGAAGAGAAGATGAAGAATATCTTCAACACAACAAACACTGATAGAGGTACCCTAAATGGAAAAATAATTCTCCTAGACGATATCGAAAGCACTATGCTCGGAAGGTCAGCAGATATTGCAAAGGAGTGGCACTTTTCTATCAACTCGGTATTATTTCATTCTTTAGATGATCAACTTAACAGAAATGCCAAAACAATGGTTATAGCTACAACTAACAGGATAGATTTGGTTGATAATGCGCTATTAAGTAGACTATACCCAATAGAAGTGCCCCAACCATCAAAATTAATTTTAATTGACTTTTTGGAAAAGGCGATGAAACAAAGTGACTTAAGTGCAAGCGAGGATTTTATACGGGAGAAGATATTAAAGGCCATTGAAGTAGATCAGATAGTGGACTTTAGGGACATTGAACAAAGAATAATTGAGGAGTATGTGAATTACATGGAGCGTGAACTTTATCATGAGTGAAAACAATGTGCAATCGTATGATAGGCTAGAAATAATAGTATATTTCAAAAGATACCAAGGCTATTCAGCGAATGAGTTTCGTAGAATGTTAGGGGCTGTACGAAACTATAAATTCGTGGATAGCGTCAATGAAGAATTGAAGGGTTTAAATGCCGAGATTATTCCAAAGGAATACGCGCTAATCAGGTACGTTTCACTCCAAGAAGATAATTCCGAGTCGCCAGCTAACAGAAGTGGGGAGAAGAAAGAAAAGGTACAAGGTAGGGCGAAAGGTGGGGTTGAAATTTACGATGCCATAGGAGTAAATTCCTCTAATAAACAAAAAGTTAAAGAAACCATTGAGAGAGTTGTAGAACAAAAATATAAGGGTTTCAAGGAACAGTCTCTTTACTTCGAGATCCAGGTTTCAGAGGTGCTTTGATGAAAGATATCTTCGATTTTAAGAAAGAAGTGTCAAACTCCTTGAAAAACAAGATCATTTCTCAGTTTTCGAATGGAAAGTATAGCAAGAGTGAAGTTGCTAATTTCATTAAGGAGTTATTAGTGGATTTTTACAAGAATGAGTATCAGGCCGGTGAAAAAGAATGAAACTGAATCTTACAAATGTTCAGCAGTTCAAATCCAAAGAATATTTGTTCCCAGAGAAAGGGCTTGTACTTGTTGAAGGTGATAACTCGACTGGCAAATCTACAATAGTCAGAGCTATTACTGCCCTATACTCATACAATGAGAATGCCCCAAATCATTTGAAAAGAGAAGAGAAGCTTTTGGGATTAATACCAGACGACCCACTAAAAAGTCAAGGAATAATTAGTATCAATTCTGACCACTGTAAAATTTCATTAGAGAGAAACGGGAACAGTAAATCTGCGGATATATACAAAGATAAGGTAGGTTCATATAAAGGAGATTCAAAGTTTATCATTACCAATATTTTGACTGACGTTAGCTGGATTACAAGATTCTTGAACAAGACATTAGATACTGAAGAAGGACAAGGAATGGCCTTGAAGTTTATCAAAGAATTATCCTACAGACTAGACTCATTTCAGACTATTATAGAAGGCGCTGAACAGGTAAAAGATGAATTAATAAGAAAACGTTATGAGCTCACAAATAGAATTGAGGAGTCAATTAAGCTCATAAAAAACAAAGAAAAACTGCAAGCAGATTTAATAAAGATTAATGGCAGCATTTCAACTATCAGTGAAGAGCTTAAAGAGATAAGCAAAGAACAAAATAGAAAGGAAAATCAAGAGATTACTACCAAAAGTAATGCTTTGGAAGATAAGATCAAATCGTTGAGTAATGAAATTTCTAAGGACAAAGAAGAACAGCTATCACTTGAAAATAGAGTCAATGATCTCACTCGAACAATAAGGATAAAAAGTAACAGCCTAACTCAATTCGAAGAGTCTATAAGTAAGATTGAGGTGCGTAGCACAGAAGAACTGAATGAAATTGAAGAGAAAATAGAACAGTTACGAGATAAGAGAGCCTCAATTCTGGCTTATTTTGACCTAGTTTCTCAAGCAAGAGGAATGATTGAGACACACAACCATAGTGAAATAACCTGCCCCTTGTGTGAGAAGGGAATGTTAAGCCTACCAAGACTTGAGGCCTTGTCCAATAACTTTTCAAAGGAAAGGAATGAAGTCGAGAACGAAATACGAAAATTGAATGGAGAAAAGGATCAGGGCAAAAGATCCAAAGAAGAGAAAGATCAGCTTGAATCCTACATCAAAAAACTAAAGAATGAAATAAAAGGTGCTGAACAGGAACTGACCGACAGAGCACGGGAATTGGAAAAACTAAAATCCAATATAGATCACACTTCCCAGACCCTTTCAGATTATGAAGATCAGAAACTTGAACTGCAGAAGATTTTGTTAAGCGGAAGACCAGACCTCCAGAAGCATTTGGATACTCTTGCACACCAGAAGAAAGAAGTTACAGCAAAAATTAACGAGCTTGAGCAAGTAACAAAATCACGTGTAGATGTATTTGGCATACCCTTTGCGATGAACAGCGAAAGCTTAAAGGAACTTGATAGGTTATTCATAGAACCCATCAAGGAGCTTTCAGATGAGGCGAGAAAGTTAAGGGAAGATGAACAGAAAAAATTATCAGTCATTTTCAATAATAACATTGAAGGAGTTATTAAAGCTCTCAATTTCCCGTTGAGAATTCAAATGGATGCCAATGATGGCAGATTCAACATTATAGTGCATAGAAAAGGAGATTCTGGATGGGTCGAACTTGAAACAAAGAGTATCTCTGCCTCGGAAAGGGCCTCCATTGCAATAGCAGTTCTATTAGCTATGGCAGAATCTTATGGAACTGAGCCAGTAGTTCTGATCGACGCAATTTACGAAGTCTTCGACGAAGATAGAAAACAAGACATCCTCAAATATTTGCATAATTTCGCTTCAAAGAATAACAAGTTGATAGTGATGACTGTAACTAAAAGTGGAAAGAGGGAACCAGAGGTGATTCCATATGGCTCATTGTAAGATATGCAGGGGTTACTTAAGCAACTCCGAGAGAGAGTTATGCGATTATTGTAGCACAGCCAAGACCACGGTTGAAGAGACTATTGAATTCCTTGAATCTTTTTTAGACAACCCGACTGATTCTAATCCAATAAATGGGGTGTGGGGCGCTTTAGAGTTTTTAAACCATTTCTTGGGGATGTATAATAGATACTCTGGCTTAAAGAACCTTATTTTTGAAATCGAATTGAATACGTTAATGGATAATACGAACGGAACGATTCATGTTCAGGAACTAGCTAACAGAGACGCATTTCTCAAGCTTGATATTCCAAAACAGAATAAATTAATACAGGCATTTTCCGAACATGGAATTTTTGACATAGAATATCCAAAAGATTCGGAGGGTGATGGTATAAGTTTTGTAATTGGAAGGCGGTTGAAGACGGGAAATGAAATTCTTAGTTTATCCGACGACCCTACAGATGAGAACTATCGTAGATATAATCAATCAATTTCATTGCTAGTTATGCTTTTGCTCATTAATTTAGACCTTACAACTTCTACTAGGGATGATTATAGAGGAACTCCATTCCCCAGAATCGGCTTTGTTCCACTTAGACTAATATCAGGTGCGATTAACAGAAAGATAAACGAAGATGGAAATCCTGCTTTTGTAACTAGCGAGGAAATTACAAGATCCTTCTACCAAACTGGAAGAAATTCTTCAAGACTAGTTGGATCGCTTTATGGCATTTACCCAAATTCCACTTCCATATTCCAAGAAATTCCCGACCCTGACTCAACGGACCCGGTTCGTTTGACTGAACCAATGGATAAATTCGTAGAACTTATTGCGACTAGAATTCGCATGAGAGATTATCGTGAAAGGGATGACCGAAATTAACTGAAATAATATTGAGAAGAAAAGATAAGAGAAACATTTGTTTCTTCTTTCAGGTAAAGAGAATTCGGAACGTTTGATCTCCGAAACCCATATTCCAGTATTTTATAGTGTATTTTTTCTTTTGAAAAGTTCTGCATTAATAAGAGAATGGGACGTATCTTCTTCTCTGATTCGAAAGCGTACTTCTTGAAGAAAAGATAAGGGTAAAAAAGTTGGAGAGAGGAAAATGTTTTTGTTACCCCTACTTTAGCTTCTATTATGAATATGTTTGACTCATCTTCGAACGAAAAATCCAATTCGAACTGTACATTACTTATACTTAGTCCATAAAATTGTTTGTTTCCTTCGAAATCAACTAAACCAATTTCAGTCTTAGGTAAGTTCATCTTACCAAAAATTCCAAGGCTGTAATCCCAGTTGTCACTTTTATTGAAGACACGGCTGAATACACCATGATTGTATGCAATTGAAAGTAACTTGGCTTCGTTGTCACTTGTCAGTTTCGTAAATTTTTGCACTGCGTCTGCTTCTTTGCTAGATAACTTGATTGAAAAAGAATCACTTTGACTACTTTTTGGCGCATCTTGGATTAAGCTTGCTTTAGTCAAAACTGCTTCTCCCCTTCCGATCCGTATTGGAATTAATTTATGCGAAGAGAGGAATGAGTGTTTACGGAGTTGCTGCCGTGTATAGATTGGTATTAACTTCTCTGGGCGGCCATGTTTCCCTATAGTCTTACTTGAAATTGTTGGTGAGACAAACCAATCCATCCCATCGGATATTCCGAGGTCGTCACAGATTTTCTTCCATGGATCCATTTCAATATTCAACTTCATAGGCTCATATGCATAATTCTAATAATAAGAATCACAGATAGTTTGTTTTAATAACTGCATAATATTAAATTATACTTTGTTGTGTCGCTAAACACATTTATAGTAACCTCTCAAGCACAGCGTCCCGAAAGTTGTGTAAACTTAAGGATACTTCTCCTGGAACATTTTCCTGATCCCGTCCATGCATTTATAGAATCCTCTCAACATTCTCTGCGACCATCGCTCATTTATTTCAGCCACCCTGAGATAAATGATCTTTATGGCACTTCCCCTCTGATGGGAGAGAATCGATGATCTTGATTCGTCTCCGGATTTCCTTGTTCATACGCTCTATGAGATTCATTGAATGTATGGATCTCCTGATGGATTCTGGATAATCATAGTACTTCAGCAATATTCCCAGATTCATATCCATATTGTACACTGGCTCGGAGTAATTCGAGAACCGTTTACTCTTGAACTCAGTGAACTGATCAATGGCCTCCTACATTGATCTGGAGAGAAATATTCCCTTCAGACCGAAATCGATCTCATCCCTGTCCTGCACTCTCACTTGCGCTTCAAAGTTCCTTGATGCATGCACTGTACACAACTTGAAATCAGCTCTTAGATATAGCTGTTTTATTTCTTCCTCTATTCCCGGTAAACCATCTGCTATGAATAAAAAGAGGCTCTTCTACGCTTCTTTCATGCAGGTCCATGAGAATATTTCCACAGGCGAAGTCGTTTTCTACAGTATTCATGTAAAATCCAAGGATTTCATAGTTTCCTGATCCCCGTATTCCCATTGCAAATATGATACATTTCTTTTGCACCCCTGTCAGGTGAGAAGAATACTGCATCCACGAATATGGCGATGTACCTCCTGTCCAGCGATCTGGATCTCTATTTATTGATTTCTGGCACGGTTATTTCCGTGATCCTTGATATTGTGGAATAATTCCTCGAGGATTTCAGCCATCTTCCTTGTTGACACACCCTTTGAGTACATGGATACAACAAGATCGTCTATCCCGATGTTACGCTGATATCTATCGAACAAGGCTTTCTGGAATTCCTTGTGGCGATCTATTGGCACCCTGTGATCATTGATCTTGCTATACCTGATTCCAAGGTCTCTCTCATAATACCAATTTCTCGATCCCTTGTTCTCCTCAAGGAAGGCCTGAATCTCTCCAATGAGGAGAGATTCCTGAACGTTTCACGCATCTCTGGACAAATTGCGAAATTAATTTTGATACATGCTGTTTCTTGCCTTATAAATGGCAGCAAACAGGGAATACACACCCGAGGAGAAACTGAAATAGTCATTTAGGGGATGAGCGAAACCATATCAGTGGCGGATCTCTGCAGGAAATATGATCTCAAGCCAGCAAGATTCTACTACTGGAAGGATCAGCTCCTGAACAGTGCACCTGAAATATTTGAGAATCGCGGAAGGAAGGTGGATGAGGATTGCATAAGGGCGGAGAAGTATAAGGAGATTGCAAGGCTCAAGGCAACCATTGCTGATGTCGAAACGAAGAACCTGGAGATCAAAAAACCCTGATGATGCTTGCAGAGGAGGGGGCAGATATGAGATCCATCTTTTATGATATGGACAGAACAGTGGCGAACACAGTTGAAAGGGCTGGATATTCCGTATCAGGGATACTTTCCATGCTGGGGATATCAAGATTCTGGTACTATTCACAGATATGATTCTCTCCCCTCCTTGACGGAAGGTTTAATCCCATGGCCATAAGAAATTACGATGAATTGATTGTTAACGGATTCAAGCACCAGCATCCCGCGATGTCCTTCATGGAGATTTCCTGTACCATGATAGACGAGGATATTGCATATCTGTTCCCATCAGCACTCTACAGGATACTGTGGAAGCACAACCTCATAACGCCATGGAATCGTCCGATCTGGGAATCCACCCGCCCGGATCATGCAAAGACATCAGACAAAAGATGACAGACCGATATAATGTATATAAAAATCAGGGACAGGTTCTTCTACCTCATCATTTTCATTGATCAGTACAGCAGGTGCATTGTTCACCATTCTCTTCTAACAGCAATGGATGCAGATTCAGTATCAATGGAAGCACAGGCAGCAATAGACAAACTCAGGAAAGATTCAATTGCAGAACCTCTTAAACAGGGGATAATGGATCATCATTCATCGCCATGGAATTCAGGATAGTGCTTAAGCAGAACAATCTCACACAGAATATCATCAGTGCACATACCTGAACAGAACGGCATCATTGAGAGGGCTAACAAGATAATGCGGGAATCACTTGCACCAGTAATACTGACAGACTATGAACAGGCCAGATCTGAAATATCCAGAATCATCCAGTATTACAACAATAACCGGAGACATTCATCGCTCAATTATCTCACACCGACACAGTATTACAGGGGAAATCATGATGTCCTGCTTGCAGTGGTGGAGGCAAGGAGTGAGAAGGTTAAGCTATTGAAGTGGGAAAACAATATGATGAAAAAAAAATGGGGGATGAAACGGCAGGGACCGTATCATAATTCTTTTTGCGATTTGTCCAGAACTGTGAGAAACAGTACAATAGATTGGAGGAGAAATAAAACCCTGTGTCGGCAACCAGCACTATCCTCCTGGCGCTGGATTCCTCCATGGTGATTTTCAGGGAAGCCACGCTGTTTATTGATCCGGGGAGGATGCAGAAATATGCTGGCATCTCGTGATCGAGGGAGAAGAGGAAGAGAAGCTGCACCTGGGGAAGGAATTCATCCGTGCTGTTGTGCCCCGGAGTTGCAGATATGATCCCTTCGCTCATGGACAAAACATGCGTGAGATCGACAGCAAGGTAGCGGTCATCATTCATGAGGGCTTTCATGAAACCTGCCAGGGCAGTCCGATCCATTCCGATCCTCCTCAGCATTGGATCAAGCGAATCAGGGGAAACATGTGCATCACTGAGCATCTCGGACATGTATGACGGGATGTAGTGGAATTCAACATTCTTCATGGGAGACTGGTGCAGCAGCCTCATGCAAGCGAAAGCGAAGATCTCCTTCCACTCTGGAAGGCGTTTCTTCAGTTCGTCCAGGATATCACGGGAAACGTGGTTGATCAGGAATTGGGAGCCATATTCATTCACCGTGACCTGATCGTATCGCTTGAGGATCCTCTTTGCCTTCGGCTCAACTAAACCGCCAGGGGTGATCCTCTCAAGGTATTCATCAGTCCTGAGCTGGGATCTTTTCTTCTCCCTATTCCGGTGGCTGGATACATCTATAGGTAGTACCGGTCATCTCTCGTCATTATCAGGGTTCCCTTTTTCTTATGTTTCAGGACCCAGTCAGGATGTGCCATGATATCTATATACATAATATCCAAGTATGAAGATCTTTACATTAAATACCGTCAAACATAGGAAATCTGAAAATATATTATGCAAAACTGCCATAGTCGGAGATTAAATGAAGCAGAGTTACAACATTCCATATGCCCTCAAAGTAATTCGATGGAAAATTTAGATGGCGTATATCCATAACCTTGAATTCAGCCAAAGGGTTGTTCTTGGCGGCTACCTCAATCATTGCGCTTGAACTATCTATTCC
>JAJZXP010000298.1 GCA_021806345.1 Thermoplasmata archaeon
AGGAGTATCCTGGCTAGGTTTCGATCAATACTCCTCTGTACATCTATAATCTTCTTATATTCCATTAAAAGTAGGCTTCTTCTTATCTGGTTAAATGTGTCCAACCCGGAAGATGGAATTACATATTCGACACGTCTCAGCTGATTTGACTTTATGGGCCAAAATCCAACATTATAGCTCTTGGACAGGAGATATCTAGTTCCTGATAGTACAAGCTTTATTGAGTATTCGAGTGGATTCTCTTCCCTGGATCCGCTTCCCATGAACGGTGAACTGTCAACCAGAAAGATGAAATTTTTTAACCCTTCCCGTTCATAAACATTTACCATTAATGCCTCCCTATGAAGATTCCTTGCCGAGCTTTTCCAGTTTATCGATTTGAATGGGTCTCCCGGCTGATATTCCCTGATACTTTCGAATTCGTGTGTCGGAGGTCCAATTCTTGTTACTGAGTTTCTTGGTGTGTTCTTGTTGGTTCTCAACTGGAATTGACTTCTGCTCAGCAGACTGATTCCGGGATCGACTTCAAGTATGGAAGCAACCGGGAACTCAACGGTCTGCCTCCTCTTGCTTCCGATGGCTGGAATATACTCAAAAACGGCATTGCTCCACTTGAAAAAGCCTCTTCTCGTGGACCTTATCCTGTACTCAAATGTCATTTCCCTTTCTTTGAATCCTTTGAAAAGAATATGGACATTTGTTCCATCCAGTATCTCCATTTCACTGTAAACGGGTAATTGCATGTTGATCAGACCGAAGCCTTTTTTTATTTTGACTTGAACCTGTACTGTTCTTTCGTCATCAACTTTCATAAGATTTGGAAAGTGAAGCTTAACAGAAATGCTGAGGTCTTTTTCGAGATAGGAAAGTATTAGAATGAAGATTACAGGCATGAAGAGGGAGGCAAAAATTATCTTTTCTGTGGATACAATGCCAATTACTGCGACTGCAACTGTTGTCATTGCCAGTAAGAGGATCTGCTTGTTCCACGAACTGTTCATTGATACACTTTTGGAACTTCGATTTTATCCATATATTCCTTGATTATGGATCCCGGATCTACTTCATCCATTACATGCTCTGGCTTTATCACGATACGATGGGCAAGGCATTCAACTGCAATGCTTTTTACATCGTCCGGAATTACGTAGTTTCTTCCATCAATGAAAGCCATTGACTGCGATAACCTCATGAGAGATATTATACCTCTTGGGCTTGGTCCCGCCATTATCCTTGGATCCTTTCTTATTTGAGTGTACTGAGAAATGTATTTGCTCATCTCAGGACTGATTTCTACTTCTTCTGTCAGGGATTGAAGCATGACCAATTTTTCTGCATCCAGAATCTTTTCCGCCAAACTGGTGGGATCGTTAGTCTTCCACTCCCTCCTCCTTTTCAGTACCTCAAGGTCATCCTCTGGATAGCCAAACGAGAGTCTGATCATAAATCTATCCATCTGAGCTTCAGGCAGGGGATATGTGCCTTCAAATTCGATCGGATTTTGTGTCGCAATGACAATGAACGGTTTCTGGAGTTTTATCGTATCCCCCTCAATGGTTACCTGTGTTTCCTCCATTGATTCCAGAAGTGCTGCCTGAGTCTTTGGGGGAGCTCTGTTTATTTCATCTGCTAGTATCAAATTAGAAAAAATTGGACCACGTATTAGTTCAAAGTTTCCGCTTGCAGGTCTCCACACCTTTGTACCTGTTATATCGCTCGGCAACAAATCCGGAGTGAATTGTATCCTTTTGAAATTGATTCCGAGGGTTGAGGAGAGTAACTTTGCGACAAAAGTTTTTCCGATTCCTGGATTGTCCTGTAGTAGGACATGTCCGGATGCGAGAATGGAAGCAATTATTTTCCTCAACACTTCTTCTGGTCCAACAAAGTACCTAGAAACTTCTCTCACTACATTCTCTGGCAGCTCTCCCATATTTTCCGTATTTTTACTATTTACCGGTTTACTCATTATTTTCACCTATTATACTGATATTTTCTATTATTACCTTCGTTATTCTTTTTCGGTTTTCCAGATCCTCCTGAAATACTCTTGTTCCATTTGCGGCTCCCATGATCACCGGAATCGGTTTTTCGTAATCCATGATAGATTTGAGGCTTTTTTTGATGTATTCCACATTCTTTCCATTTTCTGACAGGAATTTTGTAACTGCTATTATAAGATCATCCTTCACACCTTCTTTTTCAAACCTGTCAAATGCCTTACCCATAAAATAAATATTTTGTGATGCTGTAACTGAGTTTTCCTTCTCAAATTTTTTAAACGCAGTCATCGAATTCAAGTTTAGATTTCTGGAGGCCGATTTGTAAAAGGAAATGGCAAAATATGATGCCCCTGCAAGCAAATACAGGAGCAGAAAAATAAGGAGCAAAGTGCTGAAAAACGAGTGAATAAGATAAATGTATAGTCCCAGGAAGAAGCCAAATACGGCCGCAAAGTCCGTAACCGGTGATCTTTTGAGAACCAGCTTTCCATAAAATAACTGTTTAGAGCTGTCCCTTGTCTCAATCATTCCGTAAAAGTAGGAGAACGGTACTAAACTGATAAAAGCGAATAGAAACATGAGGGAGAAAGGCGGCGCAGGGAATATGAATTCAAAAAATACAAAAAGGATCAGAAGGATAAGTGACGGATAGAAATTTTTCCCGAAAGAGTGGTATTTTCCAGATTCAAATTTCACCGTTTGATTCATAATTGTATGATATCCACCCATTGATGAAACAGATAACATTAACATCACAAATATATAGAACAGGAAATAGAAAAATCGGCTATTTATGGAATAAATGTAAAAGCTGACATTTCCAACCATGATCGCCAGAATAAATAAATTTGGCCATAAAACGTATGAAAATGTCTTCTGTAGCCAAACAGGCTGTTTATTGGATAAACGATTTCTAATTGCCAATCCATAAAATGTAATTGTGATCAGAACCAAAGGAAAAGAAAAAATGAAAATAAACAGGAGAAGGTATAGAAACAGGAATATTGTCCCTACAACCAGATAAATCAAAGGAGTAAGTTTAGAATTACTTTTTTCTTGAGATATACTTTCTGACAATGTTTCAACCTACAAGTACATCTTCGGGTCGTATAGTGAATCCCTCAGATATCTCAGAAAATCGTAGTATTCATTTATATTAATATTTTGCTTTCCGTAATATAATTTTTCATATTTCCTTATCGCCCTATTAAACTTCTCTGGGTCCTTGATTATTTTCCTCAGGGATGAGTCTTTTGACATTTCCCTCAGCGTTCTTGTTGTGTTGGAGTTGATTATGTTTTCACCCAAATTGACTGATAGTTGCTTCGTTGAATTTTTAATTGGATCAATACCAAAAACCTCCTTATGGTCTTCCCTGTCTCCAGTATTTGCAAAAAGCTGGTTTGAACCGTGTCCTATCCGTAGGGAAAAATTTGTTTTCTCATTGCAGTCCAGTGGTGTCCCATTCAGAGATATTGAGTTTACAGGCATTTCTGAAGATACGTTAAGGTTTTCATTTTCTTTCGCTAACAGTGGCATGTCATATGGAATGTCTGGCTTAATCAAACCTTCACCTTTCCAGCCATTGAAAGTCTTTATTCCTGATACAGTTATATTTTCACTTTCTGATGGGTTGATGCTTCTGTCCCTCCCATTTATAATTAGGTTTTCCTTCTGTTCGGAAGAATCAAAGGAATGCTCTTCCCCATCCTCATCCATACCTCCTGGCTTTCTTTCCTGTTTTTTCTTCTTTTTAACGACTGATGTGACAACCAGTATTGCAGCAATCATTCCAAAAAGAATTATTAGAACTTCCAGAAGCTGGGGATTAATTACCAGTGCAACTGGATTTACATGATTATTCGAAGTGGAACTCCCACCATTGCCTCCTCCACCGCCTGCTGCCCCCTGGCTTGTGGAATTTGCAGTTAAATTCGATGATGGTAGGGTTAAGTTTAGATTTGGAAATTTAACATTTAGCTTTGAAAACAAGGATTGCATGAAAGCGCCCAGGTTGAGATTGGGTAAACTGAAGTTTATTGTTGGGAAGTGTAGGCCAAACAGTGAACCTGTTGATGGCCCTGACCCTGATCCAGAACCAGAGGACCCACTGGAACTCCCGCTTCCATTTCCCTGTTGCTGGTTTTTTATTACTGGTACAGCGGAAAGGGAGGAGATTAGGACCCACGTAACCAGTAGTAAAACTACCACTGCGATTACGGCTTTCTTGTAGGCCATAATATAGTAACGAAATAAGCCTTAAAATGTTATGCTTGGAACAAAATTATCAGAATAAATTATAGAAAGGTGTTCTAAAGGATCAAGAAACCTTTTTTCTTATCGGAAATATGTGGGAGGGTTTACTCCAGCAACCAGCGAGGAGAATGGTGTATGGTTCTTGAATGCGATCCATTGGAATTTCAGGAAGAAACATAATAAATATATATTCAGGAAGGCTATTATCTTACAATGATCGTACTGGACCCAAATGAAAACGAAATTCTAGAAGAAAAAAGTGTAATGATACAGAATGGGGCAAGGGTGGATGACGGTAAGATTCATATTACGAACAAGAGAATTATTTATGAGAAAATGGGTGAGAGAAAATTCAGACACGCGGAAGCCTCAAAAATATTCCTGGAGATACCAATGTATGAAATTGTCAATGTGTCGTCAGCTGTTCCGAAAATGAGCCTGTTAACCAAGAAGAGGCTGAGCATAGGGTTTAAAAAAGAAGGAGACAATCAGTTGGTAGAATTTGAAATCAAAAAACCAGAAAGCGTTGTGGAAATGATAAAAAACTGGGCAACCACCTCAAAAAGGGAGCATGAGGACAAGGTTAAGCAGATGGATGATGAGAGATTCAGACGAGATGTTGAAATGGCAAAGGCCAAATCAACAAAGAGTAACGTGAATGTGATCAGCTTTGGTAGAAACCTTGGGAATAGCGCCAATAAAAATCCCACTGACGTAGAAAACCAGCAGAAATCAAACCTGCCAAAACCAACGGAAGCTTTGGACATTTGTCCTGAATGCGGAACATACATTCCATCTGGATCCAAATTCTGCCCAGAATGTGGTTTTAAAATTTTATAGAATTTAATTTATAACTTTATTTATCAAATTTTCAAGCAAACTCTTAATACTCATTTTCCTATTGACAACCGTGGATGAGAACATGGAATCTGTAGAAGATTGGGTTGGGAAGCAAAACTTCCAAACTACTAAGGATGTTGAAGTCCCGAAAATCCTATTTGACCAGGTTATTGGTCAGGAAGAGGCAGGCGAAGTTGTCAAAAAAGCCGCCCTTCAAAAGAGGCATGTATTGCTTCTTGGGGAACCGGGTACTGGAAAATCTATGTTAGCCCAGTCTATGGTCGATTTCCTACCTAAGGAAGAACTTGAAGATATAGTGGTATTTCACAATCAAGAAGACAACAACAGACCGAGAATTAAGACATTCCCAGCAGGTAAGGGTAAAGAAATAGTAAAACAATATCAGATTAGGGCAGAACAGGAAAAAAGAGACAAGTCTAGAATGTTTCTCACCATTGTTTTTTCAATATTTATAGTTGGATTGATAATTTCAATTTTAACAAATAATTACTACATAGTTTTCCTTGCAATAATGGCCGCAGTGATGATATATTTCCTTGCATCCTTTAACCCCTCAATGAGAATGGAGAGAGCGATGGTCCCTAAGGTTCTTGTTGCCCACACACCTAACGATAAACCTCCTTTCATCGATTCAACAGGATCCCACTCTGGAGCGTTGCTTGGTGATGTAAGGCACGATCCTTTTCAGTCCGGAGGCCTCGAAACCCCATCCCACGACAGGGTTGAAGCGGGTAACATTCACAAGGCGGACAAGGGTGTTCTGTTCATTGACGAAATAAATCTATTGAGACCGGAAAGCCAGCAGTCATTACTAACAGCAATGCAAGAAAAGAAGTTTTCAATTTCCGGCCAAAGCGAGAGAAGTACTGGCGCACTAGTCCAGACTGAACCAGTTCCTTGTGATTTCGTTTTAGTTGCAGCAGGAAATCTTGATGCACTTCAGGGGATGCACCCGGCACTGAGATCGAGGATAAGGGGTTACGGATACGAGGTATACGTAAGGGATTCAATGGAAGACAATGAGGATAACAGAAAGAAACTTCTTCAATTTGTAGCCCAGGAAGTCGTGAAGGATAAGAAAATCCCGCACTTTGACAAGAGTGCCGTAATAGAGATAATAAAAGAAGCACAAAAGAGATCAGGAAGAAGAGGAAAACTCACACTCAGATTGAGAGAGTTGGGTGGATTGATCAGGGCATCGGGAGATGTGGCAATTGGCGAGAAGTCATCAATTGTTACGGCAGACCACGTGACGAGGGCAAAGGGATTCAGCAAACCTGTTGAACAACAAATAGCCGACAGGTCACTTGAGGTTAAACGGCTGTACAAAACATTCAGAAACTCTGGTGCTGAAGTTGGAACAGTGAATGGACTGGCAGTGATGGGAGGCAATTCCGGAATGGCAGAATACACAGGTGTAGTGATGCCAATTGTTGCTGAAGTGGCCAATTCACAGACAAAGGGACACGGTTCTGTAATAGCAACAGGAAAATTAGGTGAAATTGCCAAGGAGGCTGTCCAGAATGTTTCTGCAGTGTTTAAGAAGATAAGCGGAAAAGATCTGTCCGATTTGGATGTCCACATACAATTTGTGGGTACTTATGAAGGAGTGGAAGGCGATAGTGCAAGCGTTTCTATAGCTACTGCAGTCATTTCTGCAATAGAGGAAATTCCAATTAATCAAAACGTCGCAATGACAGGATCCTTAAGTGTCAGGGGACTGGTCTTACCAGTGGGAGGAGTTACTGCTAAAGTAGAGGCTGCAATAGATGCGGGACTTGAAAAGGTTATAGTTCCAGCCTCCAACTTTGGCGATATAATCCTTGATCAGAAATATATAGGAAAGATAGAGATAGTCCCTGTGTCAAACATAGAGGAGGTTTTGGATATCGCTCTGGTTAAAACTGATGAAAAGAAGCAGCTTTTTGACAGGCTCACTGAAATGCTAAAGTCCGGCGCATCCATACAAAAAACCAAAAAATCCAGAGCTGGATCAAGTGCAGCCTGATGTTTTTTCAATTACTTATAAAAAGGGGATAGAAGAACTGAATGAGATCCTTAGAGATAGCAGGGATAATTTTTCGCTGTTTAGAGTCTCGATAGAAAAACCTTTCTTATTAGAAGCCTGGAAAAGGTCAGGGAATTTCAGAAAGACCCGAATTAAGGAAAGGAGTTTATATTTTTTATGCCTGATCTCAAGTAATAAAAATATAAAAGAATCAAAGGAGATCTCAGGATTTCAGCCTGGAAATACGAATTGCTTTATCATCTATGATAAAAAAATTGGTAAATTACTGAGTGAAATTGATGGTGTTATCCTGGAACCCTATGATAAAACTACAGAAGCAGATAAGAATCTTTATTTCCAGTTAACCTTGACGGAAATGGAGATGATTGCATGATTAAAGACTGGTTCCTTGCCTATTCTGGGCACTTGAACATAGATGTTGTTCTCAAGGTTAACGAAATTAACGATAATGTTACGCTTCCAGTAAGTGATGTGGATGAAACTTTTGGTGGAACTGCCGGAAACTTTGCAATGGCTTCTCACAGAGTTTCTCTTCCATTTCGTCTCTATTCAATTGTTTCCAACAAAAGTCACACATCATATATCGAAAAACTCAGGGGAATGAATATTGATCTCGCAGGAGTTAGAGAACTGAATACGAGCTTTGGACCTGTTTGCTATGCAATCAATGACGGGAATAACCAGAGATATTTTCTTGCAGAAGGACCTATGAAGGAATCCAGATATGAAATTTTAGATGAGAAATATGATATATTACACTTGGGGACGGGCAATCCCGATCTAAACGTCGATTTAATTGAAAACTGTAAGTATGGGCAACTTTCCTTTGATCCTTCACAGGAAGTTTTTTACAAATACAGCAAAAATGATCTGAATTATTTTCTTGAAAAATGCAATTTTATTTTTGGAAACAGGAGAGAGATAAGTTTTATTTTTAACAAATCGGGAATGGATTTGGAAAGTTACGCAGGCCAACGGCATAAGGTGATAATGACTGATGGGGAAAACGGTTCATTCTTATATGGAAAAAATACAGTCCGAATTCATTCCAGTGGAAAGTTATCACAAAATGTAAACACTCTTGGTGCAGGAGACTCTTTCAGAGCAGGTTTTTACAAGGGTTTGACCCTTGGAATGAACATTGAAAGGTCAATGGCTCTGGGAAATATGGTTTCCTTTAACGTTGTTTCTAAGGGCTTATGGGGAGAATGGCAAAGTAATGATGATTTAATAAATGAAGCAAACAAATTAAACATTGAACCAATCGCCTGATATGGCAATATTTGAATTTGAAGGAAGAAAACCAAAAATTTCAAAGGACGCTTATGTTTTTGAAACTGCATCCATTATTGGTGATGTTACACTTTCTGGGAAAGTTTGGGTGGGACCTGGTGCTGTAATTAGAGGGGATTACGGTTCTATCAGAATAGGAAATGGAACTGCTGTCGAAGACAATGTTGTCATTCACGCGAGGCCAGGAATGGAGGCAATAATTGGTGAACATGTTACCTTAGGTCATTCTTGCGTGATTCACACCGCAAAAATAGATGATTACGCAGTGATCGGTATGCATTCAACCGTGACTGACTTTGCTAAAGTCGGAAGATGGGCTGTCGTTGCAGAACATGCTCTGGTCAAGGCAAGGCAGGAAATTGAGGCAGGAAAAGTGGTGGGTGGAGTTCCAGCAAAGGTAATTAAGGATGTTGAAGAACAATACAAAAAACAGTGGGAAGAGTATAAGGAAAATTACACCTCTTTCTGTGAAAGATACAGCAAAAATCTTGTGAAAAGATATAATAGCCAATGAAACTTTTCCATGATATGGACAGCAGATTTGACATTAAGGGTACAACGTTAAGAATCGTGCTTGATTCAAGAGGAAAGGACACTGTAGAAGCTACCATACAATTGAATTCAGGAACAACAGGGACCTGTTCTGCACCCTCAGGTGCAAGCACTGGTGCAACTGAAGTAAAATCATTTAGAGATGGAAATGCTAAGGAAAGCTTGGGTTTTTTTGAAAGAAACGTAAAACAATCTTTAAAAAACTTCAATGGGCTTAATCAAACTGGATTTGATAAATTGCTGAAATTGCTTGACGGCACCGAGGACTTTAGCAATATGGGCGGCAATGTTTCCACGGCCCTGTCAATAGCACTCTCTAAGGCAGTTTCCAAAGAGTTGGACATTCCATTGTACAGGTATGTTGGGGGCAACTTCGATATGAAACTCCCCAAACCCATAGGAAATGTAATTGGAGGAGGCAAACACGCCATAAATGGAACAACATTTCAGGAATTCTTAGTATCGAATGATTCTCCGTCATTTCTTGAAGCAATTGAGATAAATGCCGAGGTTCATCACAGGATAGGAGAAATGGCAAGAAAATTGCTCAAAAACGTAAGCATTGGCCTGGGGGATGAAAAGGCATGGGCATTATCTGTCAGTGATCAACAGGCTATGGAACTAATCCAGGACGCTGCAAAGGAGGTTGGAGAAGAAAGAAAGAGAAAAATGATACTCGGTTTTGATGCTGCATCCACAAGTTTTTTTGAGAAAGGCAAATATATATACAGAGAGAAAAAGAGAGATCAGGGAGAACAAATACAATACATAATTGACGCCCACAAAAAACACGGATTTTACTTTATAGAAGATCCGATGGAGGAGACTGATTTTTCCGGATTCGCGGAGATCACGAAGGCAATAGGCAGTAGTGCTCTCATAGTGGGAGATGATCTTTACACAACAAATGCAAAGAGAATCAGGAAGGGTATCGAAATGAAATCAACAAATGGAGTTCTCATAAAAGTCAACCAGATAGGCACTTTAACTGATACGTGGGATGCAGTGATCACAGCAACCAATGCTGGAATGACAAATGTTATTTCTCATAGGAGTGGGGAAACCACTGATAATTTTATAGCACATCTTAGCCTTCCATTCAGATCTGAGTTCATCAAATCTGGTACAATAGGTGGAGAAAGGCTTGCAAAATTGAATGAACTGGTAAGGATTCAGGAAGATCTTGCGGAATAAGAAATTTTACCTGATGGGTACAGGGCTCAGGGGTGTTGAAAGCATCACTCAGGAAATGAACTCCATTCTGAAGGCATCAGATGTTATCTTTCTTGAAAGATACACATCAATTTTCCCCACGAATACAGATATCGAACTTCAAAAAATAAGCAATAGGGGAATTATTTCCCTGGATAGAGAAGAGGTGGAAAGCTTAAGATTCCTTGAAAATGATTTTGGAATTGCATGCATGCTTGTCTCGGGAGACCCAATGTCGTCGACTACTCATTTCGCCATTGTTGAAAGATGCAATGAATTGGGAATTCAGTTCAGAATATTTGAAAACGCGTCCATTCTGACAGCGATTCCTGGAAGGACAGGCCTTTCACCATACAAGATTGCCGCACCTGTGTCAATCCCCATAATTGGGGACAGATTTGTGCCAAAATCAGTTGTCCGTAAAGTTGTTCAGAATTTCCTTGCAGGTAATCATACCCCTTTACTGATAGACCTGAGAGATGGCATGAATATGGATCCTGTGGATGTGAAAGCTACCATAATGGAGTTGGGAAAAGACCTTCTGGATCAACAATTTTTAAGGATACCAATTTTTATTCTTTCCAGAGTCGGTTGGAGCGATGAATCTGTTGAAGTTATTGATTTTGAACAGTTAGATACTATCCCTAACAGATCACCATACTGCATTGTTTTACCCTCAAAAGTGAATGAAAACGAACTCCAATCATTAAATTCCTTAAAGATTTCAGGCAGGGAGAAAATATTGGAATTCTCTTATGAGGGCGCATTTAAAAATTTAGAAAATAAGCTTGAATATCACCTGAGTGAAACTAAAAAATATTAAGCACTTAAAACATACAGAATTATATGTCATTTGAAATGCAGGTCGCCGGAATATCTTATGGGGAAAGGATAGGGGATGAATACACCTGTAAGGGCAAGAACATATCACCTCTCATAAAGTGGAAAGATCCGCCTGCATCAACAAAAGAAATGGTCATATTTGTAGATGACCACGATGCGCCTTCAAATTCGTTCAATCACTGGACAATAAGAGGCATTCAATCTTCCATCTCAGAAATACACGAAGATGTAAAAGAAGGCGAAAAAACAGAAGAGGGATGGATACAACTCAAAAATGATTATGATAAGCGGTGTTATAGTGGTCCATGCCCAAGGGGAACGAAAGAGCACAGGTATTTTGTAACCATCTATGCTCTTGTGAGACCACTGGAAGAATCGGAAGCCAACGACAGGGAAACCATGAGAAAGATCTGTGAGAAGCTAATGATTAAGAAGGTTACATGGATGTTTAAGTATGGCAAGCAGTGAAAGATTACCGCTGTTAATAATGGCGGGAGGGACCGGTTCAAGGATGAACCTCTCGGACAAGGGTCTTCTGATTATCAGAGGTGATACCATAATAGGGAGGAACCTGAAGCTTCTTGAAAATTCTGTTGGAAAGGTTTATATGGCAACTTCCCCAAATACAGAGAATACTGAAAAATTTTTTCATGATAGGGCAACAATCATAAGAACATCTGGAGAAGATTATTCAATGGACGTCGGAGAGGCTTTGAAATCAATAAATGTATTTCCCATTTTAACCATTCCTTCGGATATTTATTTCAGGGATTCCAAGGTGCTCGAGGGCTTTCTAAAGGAAGCAAATGACAGAGGAAAGGGAATAATTTCCCTTTTGATAGAAGGTCTATTTTGTGGTGTTTCAGTTTTCATGGACAGACCGGAAAATGTCGAAACCGA
>JAJZXP010000174.1 GCA_021806345.1 Thermoplasmata archaeon
GGAATTGCAATGGGATCAGGTTCTGACATTGCAAGGGAAACTGGTGATATTCTGCTATTGAATAATGATCTCAGGTCCATGGAGTTAATTCTTTCAATAGGAACGCTGTCCATAAAAAAGATAAGAGAGAATTTATTTTGGGCCGTAGGTTATAACTCACTCTTAATCCCGCTGGCAGCAGGAATACTTGTTCCGATTTTCAATTTAAGTGTATTTTTTGTAATGCCCGTTTTTGCTGCACTTGCAATGGGACTGAGTTCCTCGTCCGTCGTGCTCAATTCTCTCAGAATGAGAAATTCATTTAAAAAAATGACAAGCACTCAGGGTATCAAATGGAATATCTGACCAAGGTATTAAATTCGAAATAATGACAACATCAGAACTTATCAAATTTTTGGACTGGATCAAATTCTGAAAAACAATTATACTAACTTATTATCCATTACTATGAAAATCGAAACATTAAGGATAAAATCCGAATCGTTGAAAGGAAATAGACTAAATGACCCGGCGGAGAGAGATATAACCGTGATTCAGTACAATTTAAACAAAAATACTCCAATGTTAATCGGTCTGGCAGGTTTCTTTGGATCTAATGTATCGTTCATGAACAGGAGTTACAGCTCCATGGATTTTCCTACTGTGTTAAAAAGGATCATTGATCATAAGCTGTTGGATTCATTTCTGATAGTTCTCCCAGATACAATGACATCTCTGGGAGGAAATCAATATCTAAACAGTCCCTCAGTTGGAAATTATGAGGATTTTATTACTCGTGAACTTGTATCTGTTTTAAACGAACGGTTCGGTCAGCGTAAGATTGGTCTTTTCGGAAAATCATCAGGCGGTTTCGGTGCATATACATTAGTCTCTAGGCATCCTGATCAATTTGATGGTTTTATCGACGTTTCTGGAGACTCGGGTTTTGAGTATTGCTATCTCAGGGACATGGCAACTGCTATAACGACACTCAATAAGGAGCCGATGGAAGAAATCATTAGGAAATTCAGATCAGGTGCAATTTTGAATCGGGAAGAACTGGATACTATGAACATAATAGCCATGTCGGCATTTTACAGCCCTAGTGATAATTGCAAGTTTGGAATTGAGCTTCCATTTGACACCAGCAGTGGTGAATTCTTAGACTCTGTCTGGAAGAAATGGACTGAATTTGATCCGGTAAGAAACATTGATAGTTACGCAGGAAATCTAAAGGGCAAAAAAATCATACTTCAGGTGGGTTCAAAGGATGAATTTTCAATGAATATAGGAATAAACACTTTGTCAAAGAAAATGAAAAATAATGGAATTGATCATAAAATCGATATTTATGACAGCGGGCACTTTTCTCTTGATTATACATATCTTGACTCAATTCCTGAGATGAACAGAAGACTGAGTCAAGACTGAAAGATCTAACTTTCCAAATTAACGGTATTCTTAGTGGACTCTGTTAAACTCTTTCCCATCTGATCTCTTCTCCTTCCCAGCATCTCTTTTCCTGCAGCTGCAAATATAGCTGCAATTAGGAATGTGATTGCACCAATTACAAAGGCCCAATAGAAGGCAGTGGAATCAGGAAATGAAAATACCTGTCCTCTGGTTGTTATTGACACAGAGTAGAGTGAGAGAACTGCACCTGCAATTGGTGACCCTATGCTACTTCCCAAGAACCTGAAGGTGCTGTTCATAGAAACTGCCAGTCCCATATTGCTTGGTTCTACAGAAAGTACAAGCAGGTTTATGAGGGTGGCATTCATAATTGCCATCCCTGCTCCAATCACAAATTCCCACATAATTGTCTCATAGTATGTGGGGGAGATGGCAAGAAGGAAAAATCCCACCGCACTGATTATAGCACCAAGTGCTGAAAGAGGTTTTATTCCCACCCTTGTGATCACTTTTCCAGTAATTATGGAAAATACAATCATACCGATTGCAAATGATACCAGTGAAATACCCGTATCAAGAATGCTAAGACCAAATCCGTAGGGTTTTGGGGTTTCAAACTTGTAAGAAAGTGCCTGCAGCGACAGGTACATACCGATGCCTGCTATTGTAAGAGTTAAATTGGAAACTATAACATTTCTCTTCCTGAGCAAATTTAGGTCAAATATTGCTTCGCCACCCTTTTTATGATATCTTGTCTCGTAGACAAACATTGGAACGAATAATACCAAACCAACGATCAAAACACTCAAAAATAGAGAAGATGTCCATCCCCATAGGGATCCTTCTGACAGTGCCAGAACAACCAGTGCTAATGGAACGGCAAGAGAAATAGCTCCAACGAAATCGACCTTTGTGTTGGGTTTCCTGTATCTTGATTCTCGTACCTTAAAGGCCACAAGCAAAGCCAGTGCAAGAATAAATGGAATTGCAGTATGGTAGGTCATTCTCCACCCAAAATCATTGGAAATAAAAGAACCAAGAGGTAGACTGATTGCAAATCCAGCTCCAAACATTCCACTTATCAGAGACTGGGCTTTTGGAACCATCTCCTTAGGAAACTCTTCCCTGATTAGTGACATTCCGAGTGGCATTATTGTCAAGCCAATTCCCTGTATTGCTCTTGAAGCTACCATAAATGAGAAAGATGGGGAAAAGCCTGTAACTGAAACAGCACACGCATAGATTAGCATTACTATTGTCATCATTTTCTTCTTGCCGTATATATCCCCTAGTTTTCCAATGATCGGACTTGCTGCAACTCCAGTTATCAGATACGTTGATAGCACAAGACTTACCTGGTCAACAGTAACATTAAATCCCTGTGCTATTGACGGGAGTGATGGTGTTAGCATTCCTTCCACGTACATCACTGACACGATGATCATTGCCAGCAAGACCATTACAAAATTAGCATATTTTTTATCATAAATTTCAACATTATTTTCCACGTTCATTCAACCTCTAAATTTTCGGTTATACAACTTGATAGTTTATTCAAAGTTTTTACAATATTTTTTTGTGTCAATTCGTCTATTTCATTAATTGATTCCCTAAGTTTTTCATCGATTAACTCAAATCTTTTGAATAGTTCTTTTCCCGCCTCGTCTATTGTAACTTTCACGACCCTTCTATCTTCCGTTCCAAGTTCTCTCTTCATAAGACCTCTTTGTTCCAACACATCTACAACATGTGTAATGGTAGGTTTGGAAAGTCCAAGAATATTTGCAAATTCCGATAGTTTAACTGGACCGGTTTTCATGACGTATAAGAGGACAAATAGCTCAGCATAAGAAAGGTTAGCCTTTCTCATCTGCTTTTCCCTATAGTGCATCATATTGAAAGAAAAATTCTTCAGGGCATCAATAACTTCTTCTAATGACACAATGAGTAATTAGTTTGATATATTTAACTATTTGTTAATTTTTACTATTTATCTATTAATCTTCACATCCATGTAACCATTCGCAAGTAAATAACTAAGATTTAGTCAGGATAGACCCCTTGTTACATATGGAATATGGTTTTGTCAGATCATTTTCATGTTTAGTCTGCGTTGTTTATTATTTTGTATTCTATTCCCAATTTTCTTCCCATTTCTCCTTCCATGTCATCCCTGTCCCCTATTATTATAGAATTTTTTAGATCAATATCAAATTCATTGACCGCTCTATAGATCATACCTAGCTTGGGTTTTCTGCAGTCGCAATTGTCCTCAGGTGTATGGGGGCAGTAAAAGGTCTTATTAATATTTATCCCCTCCTTCCCAAGATCAGACACCAATTTATTGTGGAATCTGTGAAATTCCTCCTCCGTGAATAACCCCCTGCCAATTCCAGATTGGTTTGTTACAATTATGATCAGATAATTCTTTTCCATATAATTCCGAATTAAATCAACTGTTTTGGGAAATATATGTAAATCCTCAATTTCGTGACAGTACGGGCAGTCCCTGTTTATGGTTCCATCCCTATCAATAAATAGTGCCCTTTGTTTCAACATTCTTGAAATTTAGAGGTACAATATAACATTGATGTTTCTTTCAATTGGTATTAAGAAATCTTATTATCACCACTCTCCATACTGGATAAATGGATCTGGACAGCATATTAGCCTACATAAGAGAAGGATCAAATGTAAGGAATTCTATTGATGGAAAAAAGGTATTAAAATTTGGGACTGCCCTATCTAACTGCTTCAAATCGGGAAACAAGTTTATCGCAATGGGAAACGGTGGAAGTGCGGCTGACGCACAGCACATTGCAGCTGAATTTGTTGGAAGATTTGAAAAGGAGAGAAGGCCATTACCGGCAATGGCACTGCACACTAATACATCTTCCATAACCGCTATTGGAAACGATTACAGTTTCAATGAAATATACTCGAGGCAGATACTTGCTTTTGCAAGAAAGGGAGATTATGTTTTAGCTCTGAGTACAAGTGGTAACTCACCCAATATTGTTAAGGGTGTTAACAGTGCAAATGAAATTGGATGTAATGTTTTTGGCATAACAGGGAAAAAGGGTGGAAAATTGTCTGAAATTATAGATCCGGAGAATATCATCAAAATAGATTCTGACAGAACGTCCTATATTCAGGAATGCACAATTGCAATTGGACATATGATTTCAAAGATTGTAGAGGATAGTTTGTAATGCCCGGAACACCTAGAATAGTAACTACAAAGACTCCATTAAGAATCACATTTGCTGGTGGCGGAACAGATTTTCCTGAATATTTTAATACTTATGGAAATGGGGCCACTGTTTCAGCCACAATTAACAGATACATTTACGTGACCGTTGCCCAGAACTTCTATAAGGATGAGATAAGGATCAGTTATTCCAAAACTGAAAATGCCTTGAAGTCTGTTAATCAAATTGAACACCCGACAGTTAGAGAAGCTATGAGAATGCTAGGAATAAAGTCTGGCATTCAGGTGGTGAGTATCACGGAAATTCCTTCAGGAGGCACTGGCCTTGGATCCTCATCCGCTTTTCTTGTGGGACTATTAAACGCACTTCACACCTGGATAGGGGAAACAGTATCACCAAATCAGCTTGCTGAAGAAGCAGTAAAGATAGAGAGGAATGTACTTGGAGAACCAGGTGGATGGCAGGATCAGTATTCTGCCGCATTTGGTGGTCTAAATTTATTTGAATTTAAAAGAAATAACAGGGTATTCGTAAGGAAGCATCTTATGACTGCCGGGGAGGCACACGATCTGGAAGACAGGGTATTAATGTTTTATACAGGAAAGGAAAGAAAATCATCCTCAATACATAAAACGCAGATAATCCAGATTAAAGAGAAGGAAAATCATTATGAAAAAATGCGTGAATTTGCGTTGGAATCATTTGATTACATCTTGAAAGGCGAATTTCAGAAGCTCGGAGAAATACTCGATAAAAACTGGCAATTAAAGAAACAGTTAAGTTCTGGAATCACAGACAAAAAAATTGACGAATGGTACAATGCAGCGGTACATGCTGGGGCATACGGAGGCAAATTACTTGGAGCAGGTGGTGGTGGTTTTCTTATGTTCCTTTGTGATCCTGATAATAAGTCAGATATTTCCAGGAGTTTGAAGACATTGATGCACGAAGATTTAAAAATTGAACCATTCGGATCCAGGATTGTTTATCTGGAATGACTTTAAAGGTTTGTAAATGCGCTAAAACGCTTATAAAGAAGAAATTTCAGGAGATGAAATGAAAGGTATATTTTATGTTTAAAAATTTATCAGTTTCTTAAACTCCGCCTATGGCATTTATGAAAACCCCAGATGGAGGTTTAGGATAGAAAAAGGTAGATTTTTGTGGTAAGTAGCCCTTTTCAAGTATTAAACGTATTAGATTCTCCTTGTCCCAATCGGGGATAATAGCTGAAAATATTCCAGTTCCTTCGTCCACCTCTGAAATTGCTTGATCTAGATCGTGCGTGTATATGACGCTGGCTTGAAAGTCTTTCTCTTTGAATCCCAGTGTTTTCGCAAGGATTTCATTATTTAACAGGTGAATAGGAGAAAGACAATTTTCTGGATTTTCATCGCAGAATTTTCTGCATGGGGAAATTGGATGCCACTCTCTGTCATATATCTTGAAACTTTCATTGTTTTCGTCAGAATTTAATTCACTTATTTCATAGATTTTCTTAAGTTCACTTTTCTGATCGGCACAATTTTTAACAATCCTGTGGATTCCTTTAATCTTGAGTCCATTGCTTCCGAGGGGAACTATATATGCCATTATCCAACTCCAAAACTCTCTCTTGACTCCATCAGAGTTTGAAGCAAGCCTTTTGCTTGCGGCCAATCTATGGTGACCATCAGCTACAACTGCAGGGAGATTTTCTATTATGCTTGCTATCTCATTTCCTGAGTTTTCATCCAGCTCATAAACCTTGTTTGTTACATCAGAAAAATCATTAAAATCGTACTTCGGTTTCATTTCATTTCTACATCTTGTAAGTGCCATTTCCAATTCGGGTGAGTCGACGAATAAATAAATTGGTTCAAGTTGTGCCCCCGCCGACTCCATAATCCGAATTCTCTCTTCAATTGGTATAGGAAAGGTCTTTTCATGCGGTTTTACACTTCCATCATCTGGGAATATGTTGACTAGGGAAACGATTCCCAGTAATTTGCTCACTTCATTTTTTGATCTATATTCTTGATCAAGTAAGAAAATTGATTTCTTCCCATTGTTTACAACCACCTTATCTGATATCCATTCCCTTAACAAATCTCCGGGACTCTTGCTAGATTCAGAGTTTGAGAGAGTAAGGTGCGTTATATTGTGGGGGTTTTTCTTCAACTTATTTTCCAGATTTTTCGAAATAGAATCGAAAGGAGGTGAAATTACATTCTTAATATCCTCAACAAAATTAAGGGGATCGAAAGCTTTAATCTTGACCATTTAGTGCAACCCATATACGGTAGAACACAGGAGCAAATAAATTTTGAAACATCTTTCAATGGATTCCATACAAACCAATAACCAAACAGAATATAGAAATTATTGTATTTTTAGCATACGAAATGACGGAATTTTTTCTTTTAAGGTTGTTAAAACTTTGGAAGGAGGTAATATTTTTTTGATTTAACTACATTTACCATACTTGAGCGACGTAATGTTGCTTGATTATATGATCCTTTAATAATTGCACCAGCGATATGGCATTGAAACTATGGTTAAATTAAATGCTCTTGTTTGTGACCCGGTGGATCAAATAATGCTTGATGGTTTTGAAAAAATGGGAATAAATACTGTTTATGCCCCTATGATTACTAAAGAGGAATTGGTCACTCAGATTCAATTGTACAATATTGTTGTTGTGAGGAGTAGGACTAAATTAACAGAAAACATAATTAAACAAGCAAACAACCTCAAAATAATTGCAAGGGCCGGAATAGGAACAGATAACATTGACCTGAAAGCTTCAGAATTCATGGGCGTTGAGGTTGTAACTGCAGCAGGATCATCCACGCAGTCTGTTGCAGAACTAAATGTGGCACTGGCAGTGAGTTTAGCAAGATCAATTCCAAAACTTAGCTCCAATACTAAAAAATCAGAATGGAAAAAAGATACTGGATTGGAATTATTTGAAAAGACAGCAGGGATCATAGGTTTTGGTCGTATAGGGCTGTCGACCGGCTTTATTTTAAGTGCCATGGGTATGAAAGTTATTGCTTATGATATTTATGAAGATTATGACCGTGCCAAAAAAGTTGGAGGAGAATACACTTCACTGGATGACCTTATTGAGAATTCAGACGTCATTTTCGTTCTTGCAACGCTGTCAGATAATGGCACGGGAATGCTTGGCAAATCACATTTTGACAGGATGAAAAAAGGTGCACTAATTGTTAACACCAGCAGATCAGAATTTATTAATGGAAAGGATCTGCTTACGGCCCTAAAATCTGGAAATGTGGGAGGATATGCAGCCGACGTGGCATGGAATGAACCACCAAAAGAAAGTTGGGAACTGGAACTAATGGCTCTGGACAATGTGATCATAACTCCGCATATAGGGGCACAGACGAAAGAGGCCCAGAAAAGGGTTGCAGAATTCACACTGAATAATCTAAAGAAAAAAATGGAGGAGATGAAATTATGATGTTAATACCAGGACCTGTAGAGGTCCCAGAAAGCGTGCTAAAAGCATCTGCATATGTTGTCAATCACAGATCCGAGGAATTCAGAGAAATTGTTTATAATTCTGAGAGGCTCTTAAATAATTTTGCAAATGCCACCAATTCCATCATGGTAACTGGATCTGGGACTCTTGCTGTGGAATCAATGATATTTTCACTTACGAAACCGAAAGATCATGTGATATCTGTAACTTTCGGAGAATTCGGAAACAGGTTAACTGAAAGCCTTAGCAGGAGGGGCTTAAAGGTGTCTGAAATAAGAAAGACAACTGAGGAAACGTTACTGAATGACGATATTGAAGAAGTACTGAAATTAAACAGAGACATTAAATCAATATTCCTTGTCCATAACGAAACAGGAAATGGAACCTCATTAAAGAATCTCAGGGAAATTGTTGGGAGATCTAAGGAATTAGGACTCAATGTATATGTAGATTCAGTATCAGGATTTGGTGCTGTACCTATTAAGGTAAACGAATGGGGGATAGATGCAATGGCATCTTGCAGCCAAAAGGGGCTAGCCTCTGTACCTGGACTTGGAATAGTATCCTTAGGGGAAGAGTTATCAGGGCAGTTGAAGGTTAGTCAAGATGCCCCCCAATATCTGGACCTATCAATTTCGTTAAATTTTCTCAGGAAGAGAGAAACATCTTTTACTCCATCTACGGGCAGCTTTAATGCCCTTTTGAAAGCATTGACAATTCTGGAAAAGGAAGGTCTCGAAAATAGATGGGAGAGACACAGACTGAACGCAGAGTTCTTGAGAAATGAGCTTCTTGATTCCAAATCAGATGTAATGGGATTTGACGGGAATTACTCGGACACAGTGATAGCTTTTAAGCCAGTCCTTCCAGTTAAAGAGGTTGTTAGTGGTCTCCAAAAAATGGGGATTACGGTTTCAAAGGGAATGGGAAAATTAGCCGATGAGATTATCAGAGTAGGAAATATTGGGATGGTTTCTGGAAAGCAAATATCCGTTTTCTTAAACGCTTACTTCAAACTTCTAAAAATGGAGAAAGAAGTTGAACCATCAGCAATGACGGGTAAAACTGAAATATCTGAAGAACTGCTAAATTAGTTTATAGGTTTGAATCTATCTATCTAGGTAGATAAATTATCCATTGATACTTTTATCTGCATAAGCAACCCTTATTACTTGTCCTTAAATGCCAAATGGCATGGGGTCAATTCTCCCGATACTGATTATTCTTGCAATTCTAATGGGTCTATTTGCATCCATCATTTTATACTATGCAAGAAATTCAGATAGTTATCTGAGGAAAATACTCGTATATGTCTCACTGGCTATGATGAATGGGATGCTGATTGGACCTGCAATTTATTTTCTCGGCATTCCCACAATAAATAAAATCGATGCAGTCGAAATATCCGGCGGAATAATGTTTCTGGAAGTAATTTTACCAATTTTTTCTTTTTTTAATAATGTCTTAGAAAGTAAGAACTCCGGTAGCAATCAAATTTGCATACCAATTGTCATTTTTCTTACGATTTTAAATGAATTTTTAATGAGTATGGTATTTGTGGGCTTCAGTTCTGGAGAAACCTTGGTGTCACTTTTCAAATTTAACTACATAAGAATGGTATCTCATCTTCTTTCATCCTATTGGTTCATATTCCCAATGAGTTTGGAAATGGGACTTACTTCGGTTTTAACCATAAGAAAGGAAAAGGGATTTTTCTTTGTCTTTATCGTATTGCAATCATTTATTATGCTATTCACACCAGATGCAGTTTCCAACGGAAAATGGGAAACAATTTCAATTTTTGTTGGAGCCTCAGTAATGACAGTTCTCTTGGTTTACACATTCGAAAAATTATACACAAAACAATATGTTTACAGAGGTTTTTCTAACTATATACTAATGATTCTTGGTGTATATTCTGTAATGATGGCCGGTGTGATGGTATATCAGTACAGCTCAGTGGAAATTGTCATTTCATCAGGAATAGTTGCAGAGATGATACTTTATCTACATGCAATTCTGAATACAAAATATCTTTCAGAGGGAAAAAAGATCTACTGGCTTGCAAATCAAGGATGGACAACAATACTGATGGTTCTTGTATTTGTGACAGAGATTGGTATGGGAGCAACTATGGACTTTCAGTACTATGGCACAAATCCATTCATAAATTCTATGCATTTATCATCATACTATGGAAATTATCTAAATGTATTTTCAGAACTTCTCTACAATAGCATAATGTTCCTCGGACTTCTTGCGCTTTCAACCTGGTTTTACATAATGATGGGAATTGAAATGGGTTCACTTGTGGTAATGAAGATATTTAGAACAAGAGAATTAGAAACCCGAATAAGACTTGTTTTGATGATAATTGCATATGCAGTCTACTCCATACTTATTCCCAGCTTTATACTACCGGCAACAATTCAGAATTACACCTTTTTGGGATGGTCAATGGGAATAGGGACAGGCGGAGGATTGGCTCCAATCCTTATCTTTCCATTACTTCTCACCTATGTTATCAGCGGGGCACTGTCCCTTTTATTTGGTGCAAGGCAGTTATGTTCAGTATTCTGCACGGCCCCAATGATGTATCAGGGAACATTTTATGGGGAAATGAAGAACTTTAATAAGACAGGGAGGCTTGCGCAGAAACTTTCAAAGGCAGGAGAAAAAAGTGCTATATATAAGATAACTTCCCTAACTGTCTACACTTCACTGGGAATTGCCTCCATAATCTCCTTTCTTTACAACTACAAAATTATAGGAAGGTTGACAATATACGGCACAGATCCGCTTTATTTTATTTATATAGTCTTGTTTGGGATTGTGTGGTACCTTATCTTTATAACAATGCCATTTTTTGGCAACTATGGTTGTATAAACACAGGATATTGCCATTGGGGTAATTTTAACCGATTCGTTGGTAAATATGGGTTATTTAAACTAAAAGTTAAAGATCCAGATCAGTGCGTCACTTGCGAAACAAAAGCATGCACCAATGTTTGCCCAGTTGGGAATTCTGGTCAACCAGGAAGCTTTATTGAGAAGGGTGAATACAAGGAATCCCGTTGTATCGGGGTCGGAGATTGCGTTCAGGCATGTCCCTATGAAAACATATTTTATTACGATGTTCGGAATTACCTAAAGGAGAAGCTTGCACCCTCCAGAGATGATGACTAAAAATTAATTTTATAAGTGTTGAAATTAGCATCTTTGATATTTCTGATATTAAATTATAAAAATTTTATAGTAAAATGTTTATATGCATCGAATTCTTTATGACAGATGTCCGTTTTATTGTACTTGTCTATCAAAGGAGGTAAATGGTGATATGGAGACGGAGCTGTTTGATCATAGGCTTAAGATGAAGTGCACAGTGGCCTTTGGACTGAGCGGCAAATCCTTTGGTCTTCTGAACAAGTATGAATCAAAAATTCAGTGTCATATTTATAAAAATGGGTCAGAACAGCACATTCAACTGTATTTTCCGAAGGAAAAGGTCACAAGTGCAGCCCTATTCCCATTTATAACAAAATCTGTCTTAAAAGATAAAGGTTCCTTCTACGTTATGGAGATAAGCACTTCAAAGGAAACGGAACTGATCATGGCGAATGAGTTAATGTCTCTAAAGTCTGTTTTGGTCGAAGAAACATACATTCAAAATGGGGAGTTATTTTTAGACTTCCTATTTCATTCCAATAATATTGGTCTCATATCCAAAAAGTTAAACGATATAACGTCAAAAAGTGAAAACTTTAGACTTATATTTTTTGGTTATTCTAAGGGACTGATATATGACATTAATGAATTGGCAAAAAGCGAGGGCATTATGGTTGTCCAACTATCTACAAACATTGAGATATATTCAAATTTTGTAAAAGCTGCTTCTGACGAGGACCCGAATGCAATTTTTATTCCCGATATCAGAATTCCGAACAGAAATGCCTTTAGAGTCCTTAAATTTTCAGATATAAATCTTGGTTCATCATACTTCAAGGAGATAGGACGCAATTCAGGAGTATACGAGGCATACGGTATCGACAATGTTCTCGCAAAAATAAGAAATTATGAGAATGAAAACAAAATACCCAGGCATATTGCATTGTTCAGAAGAAGGGGGGATAGGCTTATAGATACCACACTTATGCCTGACAAACTAGCGGATGAGTACCTGAGAACATGGGTGAAGGAACTTCAAAACATAAATGGAGCAGAACCCGAAATAGAATACTATCATAAGGTTGAACCCGATGTATGGAAATGGCTATAGTTGAAAAAAGAAGCAAAGGGAGAAATGGGAAATGGATACAACTATCATGGATGGAAAAATAAATCTGGGTTGCCAGATAGCAATAAAAATTGAAGATTCGATGCTGTCGCTGTTAAGGGGTGATACCAAAATCAGGCAAGCATACATATACTGCGAATCAGGAAAATTGTTTCTCACTGTATTTTTCCCCTTAAATGACATTAACTCAATGGAAAGGTCTCTGATTAAAAGATACAGTAACACTTTAATTTCGAAGGAAATGCTGAGCATCAGCCAAGAATTAAGTTCATCCTCAAATTACGGGGTTCTGACCGAATTGTTAAATGCAACATCCGTAATAGTTTCCGGAACATTTCTTGAAGGAAATGAACTCAACATGGTATTCAGATTTCATAAAAATTTTCAGGATAATATAATGAATATTTTGGCGACCGCCAACGAAAGTAACCAGAATTTTAGGATTGTTAAAATAAAGCGAACTCTAAACTTTAGGGAACGAATGGATAAGCTAAACAATAAAATTCCATTGAAAGTATTGCAGATTTCTTACAAAATGTCTGCTGGCAGTCGTTTAAGTCTGGTGGCATCGGTGGGTGGAAAATTTATAACTGAGGTAGAAGGAAGGAGTTTCACAGAGGAGGGTGTGAGATGTGTACTATTCTCAGAGAAAAAACTCAATTTCGATTTTGTGCAGGAAATTTCTAGCGATGAGAGGATTTATGAATTCAAGTACTTTGGAGTGACATTCGAGAAAAAGAGGAACGAAGTCAACAAACTGAGAATACCCAGGACAGCGTTACTGGTACACACATTAAAGGATCGAGCTTATATAACATCGTTTTTTCCCGCTGAAGAAAGCGACTCTTTTTCACAAGTGATTGCTCGAATTAATAATTCTGAGGAAGCGGGAGTGCGATTTGAAATCTTTTCCCCTTTAAATGGAGATGTATGGAAATGGATATGATCATAAGCTGTATAGGCTATTGCACAAAGGGTGGCAGATGAATACGGGGATCATAGACGGAAAGCTCAACAGGCGATGCCACATAAAGATAGTTCAATCGAGTGGGTTATTTGAGTTGTTGAAATTATATGATGAAAGAATGGAAACCTATTTCTTCGTGGAGGAAAAAACAGCAAGCATACAAATTTATTTGCAAAAAAAGTTTACCGAAGCGGGTCATCTTTCTATTCTAAAAAATAGGACAGATTTGTTGGATCTTGGTAATTATTTTTCAATCACCGAAGATATTGGAAATTACAACGGGAACGGTGTTGTAAAAGACATTCTTGAAATTCCATCAGTGATAGTGGCAGATTCATACCTAATGGGCAATGAGTTACACTTTATATTCAAGTATCATTCGAATTATGGGAAAAAAATAAGTGATGCACTAAGCCATGGGATGTTGAAGAGTCCTGATATTTATGTGGAGGAGATAGGTCAACCTAGAAAATTTATGGACGATATGATGGAAATCAACAAGGAAAATCCCCTGGTGGTATTTCAGTCCTCTTCAGTTTTGCCAAATGAGACTGGTATTTTATTTGATGTCGCAAGAGAGTATCCTGATACGGTGACTGAGATAGACCCAAGAAGCATCACAATCGGTGGATTAAGGGCAATTTCTTATGCCACTCAAGCAATTCATATACAAAATATAACTGAAATTTCGAAAGATACATTTATTTATGAAACAAGGCAGCTTGTAAGTGTCATGATGAAGAGGAGGGAAGAATTGATTAAGCACAGAATTCCAAGAATGGCCGCCATACTGGAGTTAAGGGGTGATAGAATTTTTAATACTACATTTTTACCAGAAGCATCGGCCAAGATGAACATGAACATTTACCTAAATACTGATTTCAAGATTAAAAAATATAACCCAAGGATAGAGGTTTATTCAAGGTTAAGTGATGATATATGGGAGTATCTTTGATGAATCACGCCTGCTGCTTTTGCATTCCTAGACTCTTATCACTAAAATCACCAGAAAATACTAAAGTTCTTTCAAATTATGACTGAAAAGATCATGATAAAAGGTCACAGATTTCCACTAATGATAGATGCCATGGGGCTTATACTCTTGACCTGTGTTCTTCACAAGACCCCTATCTAAGAATTGGAATTACTGTTTAGAAACTTGGTATTCATTGAATTAGATTGAATTTCTATGATTTAAGGTCCTGTTAAAATTAATTAAAATAAAATATGATCATGGGCTTAACTGTTTATGACAATAGCAAAAATAAACTTAGGAAATAACAAAGAGCTATCTGTGTCTAAAATTGGACTTGGATTATGGCAGGCAAGCAGCGCTTGGAATGGGGATGATAACGAAATTATAAAAGGTGTCGGGAGAGCGAAAGAAATTGGAGTAACACTTGTTGATACCGCTGAAGGATATGGATCAGGGCACAGTGAATCGGTGCTCGGGAAAGCACTAAACGAATATGGAAGGCTTGATTATTTTGTCGCCACAAAGGTCTCAGGAGCACATTTAAGATACAAGGAATTACAGAGAGCGTGTGATCAGAGCAGAAAGAGACTGGGAGTTGAAAAACTTGACATGTATCAAATTCACTGGCCCGATCCCTGGGAACAGATCCCATTTAAGGAAACCTTCAAGGCTATGTCAAAATTGTATGAAGATGGGAAGATAAGGTCAATCGGGGTAAGCAACTTTGCAGTACGGGATTTGGAGGAAGCCCAATCAATTTTAGGAGATGTTAAAATAGTTTCCAATCAAGTGAGATATAATCTCCTTCAAAGAAACATAGAAGAAGAAGTTATGCCGTATTGCAGAAAGAATCACATCAACATAATAGCCTGGAGTCCGCTTGCACAAGGGGTTCTATCTGGGAAGTATCATTCTGCAGAAGCACCTAAGGGAGACGTAAGGGAAGGAAATGAATTATTCAACCGAAAAAATCTGGACGCCACCAAAAGTGTTATTGGCAAACTTAGTGAAATCGGTAAGAAATATTCAATGACACCGTCCCAAGTTGCCCTCAACTGGCTTTCTTCTCAAGATGGCGTAATTCCCATACCGGGTGCAAAGAATGTTAAACAGGTGGAAGAAAATGCAGCCTCATTAAGGATAAAATTAACAGAAAGGGAATTAGGGGAGTTAAGTAAAATCTCTAAAGAGATCGAAATCGACTATCTTCCAAATTAAATTCTACTCCATTAGATGTTCAGAAATATACGGTGATAAAATCATTTCACTTCTAAACTGATATATATCAATCTTAGATTATCCACAATGGAAATTCTGGTAACCGGTCATAAAGGCTTTATTGGTCACACTGTGATGAATACTCTTCTGGAAAATGGATATAAGCCGGATGGTATTGATATTGGCGATTCACTTTTGGAGGATAAGAAATACGATATTATACTACATTTTGGAGCCAGAACATTGATCAGAAACTCATTTCAAATGCCATACGAATATTACAGTGATGGTTTGGGACTTGCCATGAGATTTTTGGAAAAAGCTAGAAAGGACAACTCATTATTTCTGTTTCCATCCTCAGGTTCCACAGCAGAGCCCACAAATCCTTATTCGATGGCCAAAAAACAGGCAGTTGAATGGATTAATCTGTACAGGAATTTATATGGTATTAGGGCTATTATTCTAAGGCTTTTTAACATATATGGGACAGAAGCAAGAAAGGGCGCGGTATTTCTCTTCTCAAATGCAGCTCTGAAAGGGGAAAAGGCAATAGTTTATGGGGATGGCAAACACATAAGAGATTACGTCAACGTTGAGGATCTTGCGAAGACGGTGCTGAGGGTAGTAAAAGGTGAGATACGGGAAGGAGATTATGAAGTAGGATCAGGCATCGGTACAAGCGTGAACGAATTAATTGAGAAAGTTGAATTTATTACAGGAAAGAAATTAGAAATAGAATACAGAGAATTCATTGTCCAGGAGGCTGATGAACTTATAGCAAAAAATACAATTGTTAATGATCCAATGCCGATTGAAATTGGAATCAGGAAAATAGTGGAAGGCTTGAAGAGGTAAATTTGATGAAAATCGCACAGACCTGTCACCACTATTTTCCGCATACTGGTGGAACAGAAAGAAGCATGAAAACTCTTGTGGACGGTCTCGCAGAGAAGGGTCAAGAGGTTCACGTATTCTCAGACAGGGAAGATCTATCAAAGCTTCAAGATACAGAGAGAATCAAATATCACGGTATAAAACTTTTGAGGATTTCAAAATTTAGATTCCCTCAGAAGAGCTACTGGGAGAAGATTGAGAATTCGCATTGCGATATTATACACGTTCAGGGGCAAAGAGTATGGAGTTCAGACTACCTCAACTCAAAGTTGGAAAAAATGACTGCTAAGAAGTTGTTTACTGCGCACGGCTTCTATCAGATGATATATCCTGGGAAATTTAATGATCTTTATTACCACAGATTCATGCCAAAATTTTTGTCTAAGTTTGACAGATTAATATGCCTGACGGAACATGAAAAGAGACAAACTCTGGAACTTTCACCAAATCTGGAAAGCAGAATAAGAGTCATTCCAAACGGTGTGGATTTCAACGCAATAGATGTGAACTCACATGAAAATAATTTACCTAAGGAACTGAAAGAAAAGGAATTCATTCTTCATTGCGGTGGTTTACAGAGAAACAAGAATGTAGAGGATATACTTGAAAGTATGAGGAACCTCAAGAAACCTCTTGTTCTCACGGGAAATATCCCAAACAGGGATTACTGGAATTTTCTCAGGGAAAAGGCAAAGAGTCTAGATGTATCTGTGTTACATCTTGGAAATGTAACAGATAACGTTCTAGTAAGCCTAATGAAAAACTGTTCAGCATATGTTACCGCGTCTAAATTCGAGGCATTTGGAATGTCTATGATTGAAGCTGCATATCTTGGTGCAAATGTTATTGCATATGAAACGGGGATTGCTTCCGAACTCTCAAAGATGGGAATTCTGAAACTGGCTTCCAATGGACACGATATTGAAATCGGTTTGAACGAATTTAAAAGGAAAGATTCTAAGGATGCTACCAAATCCAAATTGAGAACTCTTTTTGACAAAGAAATCGTCATTAATAGGTTAATCAAAGAATATGAGGATCTGAAGGATGAAAATTGAGCATTCTGTGGTTATCACAGCCCATAACCGGAAAAAGTATCTGCTGAACGCAGTTGAGTCAGTACTGAACAGCAATGTAGAGAGAAACACATTTGAGATTATTGTTGTGAAAAATTTTATGGATGAAATCATTGACACAGAACTCCTGAAACACGGCGTAAGTGCAATATATACTGAAGAAGTTAGCTTTGGTAAAAAATTAAGCATCGGAGTGGAAAATTCAAATGGTAAGATCGTCAGTTTTCTGGACGATGATGACTTGTTCACGCCAAATAAATTGAAAAGAGTCATGGACATATTTACAAACTATCATGACGCAGTTTTCCTGCATAATAATATTATAAAAATAGATGAAAACAACTCTAGAACAGAGAATCAAAGTGAATTTGGTAAAGGTACCGTTTCAATCTATTCCAGTGAGAGCAGTTCAAAGAATTGGGGGGCTGCCCTAAGTCAGAGAGCTGACTGGTATGTCTCCTGCATTTCAATTAGAACTGAGTTTGCCAAGGATATTACCGAATATCTTAAAGAATCAAGCAGAAGCTTGGATAAAGTGATTTTCCTGCTTGCAAGCAGCTCAAGTAAGAAGATTGCCGTCTGTGATGACAAACTGACATATTATCGAAAACATGAAAGTCTTACTGGAGTAAAAGCATCAAGTAAAGACTTCAGGGAGAGCCGATATTTATTTACGAAGCAATCCATTGATACTATAAACGAAATCCAAAAAAAGGGGGGAATTGAAGAAAATATTCCACTTGTTTTAATTCTTAATAAATTGCAATGTAATTTGCTTATTTATGAAAAAGGAAATAGAATGAGGGCAATCAGGAAGGCGCTCAATCTTCACAAAGATGTAATGGAAACAAAGAATAGGGAAATCAGGATACTTTCACTGCTTCTTATCACGAAGTTTTTTTCCCCCACAATTGCCTTCAGAATATTCAAATTTTATCAAGTAAGAGATATATGATACTCAAGTGTGAGAGAATCTGAAATTTCGAAGTTGATTATCACAGAATTAGCATGTTGTTTTTGTTGAAACCCGCTTTATCCGGCGATAAACCATTGATCCCCCTTAATAATCTAAACATTGGAGGAAAATTGAGGTTTCCCAAAATATTTATACAAATGGCTTTTATGTAATAATATGATCAAAAAGGGAATTTTTTTAATTGGAACATCAAATGACATAATGGAATCATCTTTTTCTTCAATACTGAGGGTTTTGGAGTCATTTCAAATAAATCAGGTAGTATTGCTGTACTCTTCATTTGCAAAAAGATATGCAGAAAAACTTAAGACAACTCTTGAGAAATTGTTTCCTAACGGCACATTAAGCGTTGGAATCGAAGAAATAAATGAAATTAGTTACAGAAATCAATTTGATGCTGCTTTTGATGAAGAGACTCTGCTATGTCCCACTTCCGGTTCCAGATTCTATACAATTGTATCAACAGATATTGGAAAAGCTAAAGGGGCAACACTTGTCCACGTTATGTTTCCCTATGGTCCATGGAGGGAATTGTATTACCCGTTTGTACCAAGATTTCTACAACAGATAGTCGTCTTATCTGGAGACACAAAACCTCTAAGTGAGATTAAGGATATTTTTGATGAGAATAATTCGAGGCTGCTTGAAGAGGACTGGAAGGACAAAATCAAAGGGAAGAATATAACAAAAAGAGTTGGGATGAGTTCATTCAGATATAATAAACTGAACAAGAAAAATTTTGTTGAAAATGGAGAGGAAAATATTTTCGATTTGGGAATTGACAAGTACGGAGAAATAATATCAAATGATACATCTAACACAATAATAAACCTCAGAATTCTTGACCAGTTTAAAAAGTATAATTTGTCAATATCAATCAATGACGAAAACAGGACAGATAGAGATTTTCCAAATTCAACAGAATTCAGAAAAAATTTTATTTCAACCACGTTCGGAATAAAGGGGATAAATATTTCAGATGACAGCAAACTGTCACCCTTTGATATTTTTGGCATCCTGGGATACTTGGATATAGACTGCATAAGTTTGGGAAATCAGAGAAATTCATTAGAAGAAATTTCGGAACAGTCAAAGGGAATTATTATTGATACGAACATGATCTATCTGGGGATAAATCTCTACAAAGAAGCGAAAATCATGGTTCCTTACTGTGCGTATATAGAAATAGCGAATAAAAGAACAGAAATGATGAAGGGTCATAAAGACGAGTTAACGCATATATTTGCAGATATACTCTGGGACGCTTTGAATGAATTGCTGGAATCAAATCCAATTGTCCCAACCGAGACATTTTTCTGTGACGGCGTGATTCCAATGATGGATCCCTTAATTATAAGAAATTGCACACTTTTGACGAACGACGAGGGAGCTTATCAGCATTGGATGGGAATATTTTCTGATTGGGTGAGGGTTGCAAAAGCCAAAATAAGCAAGACGAGCAGTGTGGCTAAGGTTGTATTCGCATTGTTTCTTACATCGTCTGTGCTGCAGGAAGGAATAAGTTAATCAGGCGGACTGTTTGAATCCGATTGCCCTGTTTCACTTTTTTTTCCGATGTTAATGAATTCATAAACACTTGAAAATAACAAAGCTGAAAATGCGCAAATCAATCCAGATATCAGTGGATACATAAACAGGACAAGAAACTGAGGGAGTCCTATTATGGATGAAATTATTCCCGCAATTTTAAGGTCACCGGTAAGGCTGTACATAAGGTATACAGACAGAAATGATCCAAACCCCTCCAGGAATCCGAAAATAAATGCGAATCTTTTCCTTAACATCAGTAAAAGAAAGCCCGAAATTATCAGATAATAAGCGTCTTTCAGGAAAAAAGCAATGAGGATTGATAAAGGAATAGACAGTAAAGACAGATAGAATACTCTACGGTTCATATTCAATAGTCACCTCCGTTGGAAGTCCCTGCATCGGATAATATTGATGGTTTAACCAGTGACTCAACTGATTATCAAACCAGTAGCTTTCAACATTCTCGCTAGGGCCCCCTGGGAATACCCCGTAGAATGTTCCCGTGGCCGGACTTGCAATTGTTCGGAGAGAAGATCCGATTGACACGCAGGGTAAGGGATACTCTAATAACCTTGGCACTGATCCAACGCTGACTGTATGTCTACCTCCCCAAATTGATATTGGGCCAATTCCCAGTGCTGGAATACCTGTAAGACTAGCAATTTCAACCTTGTGGACACTCCCCCAGGCCCAGTTACTGACATTTCCTAATTTCGAATCCATAAAATTAATCGCGATTACAAAAGCTTCTTGCATCGTTTTACTGAAATTGCCATTAAACCATGAGGATGTTGGATCTTCCTTAGCCATTTCAATAGCAGTATTTACATAAACACATGGCGTGAACTGATAAATTCCATTTTCTTTCAAAACTTTATCATAAGTCAAATTATAGAACGCGGCTGTTACATATTGGTATACGGTTGGATTCTCCATGCCTGGCCAGAATGTGTAATTCCATGTTTCCAGTAATTTTAGGGCCATTTTCTGAGAATAGTTAAGATTCATGGAACCAGTGATGGCCTTCACTATTAACGGATTATACTGGGTGGCCCAGTAGTCAGAAACATTCGATTGAAGTGCCATCATGTCTTTAAAATTCATTTTTGTATGATTCTGCAGGAAATGATCTATTGTCTTCGCTCTGCCACCTGTGGCCCAGTAAGAACCTATGAATGGATATGGATAGTTCTTCCCAACTGTTGGCTGATTTGGGGCAAACATGTATCCCCTTGACGGGTTTACTGCCTGTGGGAGATACTTAAACGGAACAAATCCTGTTTCCCTGTATTTTGAGTTTGATCCATTTAAAAGAGATACCGAACCTACTACCTGCAGGCTCTTACCGTCTGGAAGAGTTTCATTTATTAAGGGATAGCCACCTGCAGTAATATAACCGGAGTGATGAAGCGAAACTAGTGCGAAATTTTGTGGCGGTGCCGGTCCCCAGTATTTCAAGGCGTTCAGCATTTGTGAATAGTTATTTGACTGATCAAGCATTATTTCTGCAATCAAATCAGTGCTTGGTTGATTCTCATCCCAGTTCATACTGATCCCCAGAGTACTGTTCCTTGATATTATAGGACCATTGTTTGTCGAATAAACAGTGTAAGTTCTACCGAGTTGGGTGAAATTGCATGTTGACATGGCAATGTATTTTCCATTGTATAAATAGGAATTACCTTTCAGGGATTCCAAAAAGTCATTGGCAGAATTTCCTTCCGGCGTTGTCAAACCAAAAGAAGTATGTTTTGTGTGGCCTATTAGAATCCCTAGCAATCCTGCAAGACCCCAGCCTGTAACATTAAACGACGGATCAACTAATTGATACTCAATCCAGAGAGAGGGAGCCAGCAGTGGTAAATGAGGATCATTTGCCAGCATTGGAGAACCATTAGAAGAATAATTGGATGCAATAATCCAACTATTGCTACCAACAGGAGATCCAGTGTTGTGCGATCCTGGCAGATTGTATGGGTCGGAAATATTCATACATGCTTCTTTCAGCAGTGTGGTTAATGTGCTTAGTTTCTTTGAACTCACACCAGTTGCCCATTGGGAAAACCAATCCTGGGACCAAACATAGCTGGAAGAAATGCCCTGTTCAGCTAAATTGTAACCATTTACTGTTCCGTCTCCTGGAATCATGGTAACATTCTCCGTGTAGTAAGGATAATAGGGCCAAATCTGGCTGTAATTTGAATATCCAAGTGAATTTACAAAAATGTCAGATTGAAGTACATTCGTGGAACCTATGGCAAGTGACCATGCCATATATTGCTGCCATACCAAGCTATCATAAACTGTCCATTTAAATGGTTTAACGCCTAACAGATGAAATCCCAGTATATCAGAAACAGAAGCTGAATTATTTATGTAGGCGTTTACACCCTGTGAGTACCAAAGCAAATAATCATAATATTTAGTATAATTATGTTCAATATCAGACTGTAACCTTTCAGCATTTCGGGTTAATCCTATCAGTCTCATCGTGTAATCTGATTGAAGACCAGAACTTCCAATAAATTTAGATAAGTTTCCAGCAGCAACTGTAGCCTGAAGTTCCATTTGAAACAGTCTCTGACATGCGCTATAATAACCTTGGGAGTAAAACAGATCGTGATTGTTCTTGGCCTGAATATGAACCATTCCAGACGAATCTATAGTTAGCGAAACGCTGTTTTCCAGTCCGGGAACTATGTAAGAACCAGATGTAAAGTTATTACTTGAAGAACTTTGAAAAACACCAGTAGAGGGGTTTAAAATACCCAGAGAAGTGGAAATATATGAAAGACTTCCTACCAGTATGAAAGAAATTACAATAATTACAGCTAAAAACTTCCTTTTCATTATTACTGTAAATCGTATTACTTAATTAGGGTTTATGAAAACTGCTTTATTAATATACAAAACTAAAAATAGAGTGTGTAAAGCCGATTATTAAACCCTTAAATTTAACTCTATTGTACCAAAAATCCGCAATTTGCGCAAAATTTTGCTTGTTCATCCACAAGAGTCTTGCATTGAGGGCATCTTATCTTCACTACTTCAGTCTGGGTTTGTTTTATTTCTGATTGTTGTTGAGTGCCTGAATTCCCTGGTTGTTGTATCACTATATTTTGGGTTGTTCCCCCTAATGTATTATTTGGATTCTGAACATTTCCAGACTTCGCAGCAGCTATCTGGTTAATCCATAACTGCGGTTCATTAACAGTAAATTCCATTATTTTTCCCTCTGCATTGATAGAAAATTCATGTTTCTTAAAAATAAAATCCTTTTTCTTATCTGCAATCAAAATATTTGAAAGTGGAACATTGAACACTATGACATCTCTTCTCTGCTTTCCAAAAAATCCCGACTTTTCCATTCTTGAAGTTTCCAATGCCAGTCTTTTGTTAGTCAGAATTAAATTTCCACTTTCTTTCCCATTTTTAGTTGGAACATTGTGTTCCGTCAGCAATACATACTCTCCCGCATCAAATAACATAAAATATCAATTCATAATCATATAAAAACATTCTTCAAAGGTAGATACGGAGAAACTTTAAATTTAATTCTCTTAGCATAACTGAACAATAGGTCCAGACAGTATTAAAGATAAAATAAGGGTAATTTGATTTCCATATGTTATGAATAAGGAAAGTATAAGAAAACTCTTTAATGGTATAGATTCAAAAATACATCTCGCAGCGTGTTCTCAATCTCCGATGAGCTTTGCTTCAATCAATGCATTACAAAATTACATCAGAGATTTAAACGAATTCGGAAATCCCTGGGATATTTGGATAAATAAGGTATCAGAAGCAAGGAGTTTATTTGCAAGAATTATAAAAGCCAGTCCAGACGAAATTGCCGTTTTGGACTCAGTGTCGAGCTGCTTCAATTCTTTATTAAGTTCAATGGATTTCAGCATAAGAAATGAGGTTATCACATCCGATTTAGAATTTCCCACCACCAACTTTATCCTAAATGGCAAGAAAAAATATGGAGCGGTAATAAGAACAATCAAAAGCAAGGATGGCCAAATAACTCCTGCTGACTATATATCAATGGTAGGGAAAAAAACAAAGTTAGTAACCGCAGTGAGGGTATCATCATTGAATGGTTCTCACCAAAATGTAAGAGAAATCTGTCACATTTCCCACGGAAATGGATCCTTATGCTATGTTGACGACTATCAGGCGCTAGGATCCCTAAAAATGGATGTTAAAAAATTTGATATTGATTTTCTAGCGTCTGGCACATTAAAATGGCTCCTTGGTGTTCCTGGTGTTGCGTTCCTCTATGTGAAGCGAGAACTCATTGAAACTTTATATCCCGCAAATTCAGGATGGCTTTCTCAAACCAATCCTTTTCTTTTCGGTTCTGTTGAACTTGGATTTCCAAAAGATGCAAGGAAGTTCGAAAATGGAACCTGGTCAATACCCTCACTCTACGCATCGATTGAGGGAATGAAAATCATATTGGATCATGAGGAATATATTGGAAATCAGAATAAGGCCCTTTTTTCACATTCTCTGGACTATTCCAGGGATATTGGACTGGAAGTCATTAACCCAGAAAAGAGTGCTAATATTCTGGCCATCAAAACAAAAAACCCATATGAAATGGAAAGCAAATTGAGGATGAACGAAGGAATTTTCACTTCGGCTAGGGGTGAATGTCTCAGAATTGCACCCCATTTCTATAACACCAAAAACGAAATAGAGATTGCTTTGGACAAGATTAGTTCACTGGAATCCGGGGAATCAAGGTCCTAAATTTATAGTGCATTAGGTAAATATAGTGAAATCTACTTCGTCTTAATATGACTAGTCTGGAAGATTTAATTCTCAGAATTAAAAGTGGAAGGATGGTTTCAAAAGACAAATCGCTCGTGATTTACGATTTAACAAGAGGAATAGATTTTTCCAAACCTGAACTCGTCGCTGAAGCTCTTTCCGATGTGTTCTTTAAAATGGATGCCGTTAACTGGTTTAAAATCATTGATGAAAATATCGATTTCAACCCAAATTATAAAGTGAGAGTAGTTCTTGCAGATGTCCACCAAGACCTTATTCAGAACACTTCAGACGACTTTCTGCTGGATTTGGAAAAGGATGATATAGGAAAGAAATTATCCTCTATTATAAGGAAAGAAGATGATAATGATCTCAAGCTTGATAAAATAGTGGCCGCTGGAACTTTAAAATCAACAATATTCAGGCATGGAGAGGAAAAGGTATTAAAAAATTACATCAAGGACGATCTTTTTACTGACATTCTGGAGGTTCTGGAAATCAAATCGCTGAATAATGATGACCTCATAAATTGGCAAAGATTGCATTTATAATTTATTTTTTGATCTAACTCCTTTAATAAAAAGATGGGAAAGAGAGTTCTCATATGTAACTCAGATCGTCTGTAAACATCATGTTAATTGCCAATTTCTCATCTTCCCACCCGAAAATAAAGTCAGTGAGTTGGCTTCTGCCAGTAATAATGTAGTCTTTTGATTCAATACTGACTCTCCATGTCTCATTGGCTATTTGTGTAGCACTGAAATCCCATCCAAGCTTTTCCCTTACTATAGAATTCACAATTTCTTCCAAACCATTCACGTCCAGACACATAAGTGTTCCCTGAGCATACGATGAAGTTGTTGAAATGTTCAATTCCTTGCATAGGGAGATCAATTCCAAATCCTCTGTATTTACATTAAATTTGAGCCAGTCCCCTTCTAAATCCTTCAAAATAAAGCTTAATGATTCAATTATTGCTTTTCTATTTCCTGCATATTCCATCACTTTTACGGTTCTCTCTTTTTTTTGCCTGTAAGCTACTACGTAAGCTTTAATCTCATTTGAACTTTTAACTTCATATAGTTCCATTACTGCAGACTCTCTCTTAAACCAGAGAGAATCAATCAGTATTTTTGATAAATCGGGAGTTCTGAAATATCTAAATTTTTCAAGTGCATAAAGTTTATGATATTCGAAACTTCTTTCTTTTCTATCAGATACACCAATTCTGACAGTTTTGAAATTGTTGAACTGGTTGATTTCTCCATTCAAGGTTCCAATTAATACCTTTCCGGTTTTTGCGCAGCCAATTTTTTTGTACAAATCAATTTCTCCAGATACCAAAAGAAGGTGAAATCCGTTATCCGTTTTATCCTTGACAACTTCCCTTATCACTTTAGTCGAAAGTCCCCTGTGGCGATATTCTGGGAGTGTAGAAACAGAACCTAAGGAGGCGACCTTTAAAGTATATCCATTTAAATTGCACTTCCAATCAAATACGCTCGCTTGGCTTACAATTTTGCCATCCTCTTCTATGTAGTAAGTATTCCTCATATTTTCATCAGAAAAAAGATGTGGGAACTCTAATGCCATTCCCATATTCGATCCACTGCCGGGCCTGAAAACACTGTTTAGATTTGAAATAAGTTTGTCTCTCAGCTCTATTGTACCCTTTTTAACTTTATCCATATTAGATGCTAAAACCAACTGTCCTTATTTGATTTATGGCAATATATCGAATATTAACAAAAAGATGTATTATGTTGGATTGGATATTCATTAATGAAAAAAGAATTTGCAATCGTTACGGGGTCTTCGGGAGGACTTGGTCAGGAAATCGCAAATGAATTATCCAATGATGGATGGAAAATAGTACTTCACTATAACAAGAACTCTGAAAGTGCATCCAATATTAAAAAGAAATTAAGGGATGCTGGCACTGAAGTCGTTAAGATCCAAGCAGATTTGTCAAATGAGTCAGGAATTAAGATGTTGTTTAATACGATTCATTCAAATGGGATAATTGCCAATGGTCTTGTCAATAATTCCGGAATTGCAAAACATGTTCCGTTTAAAAAACTTGAAGAAAACATTTGGTCTGAGGTAGAAAAAATCAATCTGATGGCCCCTGTTCTGCTTACGAGCTATTTTTCTAGGAACACCCAGGAAGGGAATGTAGTGAATATTAGTTCAGCGGCAGGGATAAGATCTGGTTTTTCATCTGTATCCTACGAATCCTCAAAGGCTGCATTGATTCACGCAACTAGATCTATGGCAATTTCTCTAGCTCCAAGAATAAGGGTGAATGCAGTAGCTCCCGGATTTGTCAAGACAGATCTGAACCGGCATCGACTGGAAGATGAAAAAACACTAAATATGATTCTTAGCAGAACACCACTTCAACGTCTGGGAACTGGTGCTGAGGTTTCAAGAACTGTTAAATTTCTAATGTCCGATGATTCCTCTTTTATTACCGGCGAGACGATAGTCGTGGATGGTGGAATCTCACTTTAGTTCGAAATCTCAATATACGAAAATATTAAAAATTTTTCTAATTCTAAGATATGTTCTGCTTAAAACTTTCTTTAAATACGTTGAATTATGACCCCCTCTTCTATAAATATACTATAGATTAAAGTATAGGTCATTGACAAAACATTAAATACCCTACTTTGGCTAATTTACCTAATGAAAGACCTTAGTAATAGAAGTAAGATAGCAATAGCAATTGGGCTGACATTGGTAATGGTTTTGTCCGGGGCTACATTTTTGGCAACATCAAATGCCGGATTTAAGCCCAGTAGTGTAGCTAACAGCTATACAGCATCCAGTTCAAATAACTCCACCCTTTATTTAACTGGAGGACCTTCGCCGGCCTACGTAGATAATTTCAATCCATTTAATATTTGGTCCGAGCCTACGGGAATTATGGGCATGATGTTTGAGCCACTTCTCCAAATTAACACATACAATGGAACAGTAATACCATGGTTGGCAACAGGTTATACCTTCAGTAAAGGTGGATTATATCTCAATATGACATTGAGGCATAACGTCACTTATACTAATGGACAGCCTTTTAACGCATACGATGTTCAATACGTCTTTAATCTTGAAAAATCAGTAATAGGAGAATGGGGTGCAGTTCGTTACATAAATGCCACTGGTCCCTATTCTGTATCGTTCAAGTTCTATTCTCCCACAACAAATTACCTTTTCTACATAGGATGCAATGCCATGTTCCCAACAAATCAAACATGGGAAAAGACAACAAACAGCAACGGTGTCCTCGTTCCTCAGAGTGCAATTGTAACAAACCCAATAGGAACAGGTCCGTATATGATTCAGTCATTCAGTCCACAAAAAATAGTGCTGGTCAGGAATCCTCATTACTGGCAACCCGGACTCCCAAAGATGGGAAGACTGGTATACAATGATTATACAAGCGGAAATGCAGCAACTCTTGCACTTGCAGAAGGTAAGTTGGATTGGGCTTCTTGTTTCGCTCCGAATCTGACCCAGTTATATGTTGCAAACAATCCAAAATACAACCATTACTGGTTCCCATCTGGACAGACTGTTACACTTATGGTAAACGACCTGGCACCATTCCTCAACAGTAGTTATGTAAGACAGGCAATGAGCATGGCAATAAACAGGACTGCAATATGCCAGATTGGTGAATACGGTTTCGAAAAGCCTGCAAATGCGGCAATGCTGCTGAAACAACAGATGAACGAATTGAACAGTGGAAATCTTAAGCAAGCAACAAGTCTTGCGACATACAACGTAAGTGCAGCGTTGAGTTTGCTGGAAAGTCACGGATTTAAGATGTCATCATCTGGAAAGTTGGAATACTCCAATGGAACACTGGTGCCCTCAATTTCCCTGATGTCAGTTTCAGGGTATGCCGACTGGGATACAGATATAACTATAATTGCATCCGAATTAAAAGCAATAGGTCTTACTGTAACGACGACAACACCAACAGGCAGTGTTCTTGCAAGCGATATTTCAACGGGTTCATACCAGTTGGCCCTTGATACAGTGTCAGGAATAGGTCCTAACGCATGGTACGATTACGGTGGAATGGTAGGATCAGTTACACCAGTAGGTAAGACTGCATATGTAAATGAGGAAAGGTGGAATGTCTCTTCGACATTCATGTCTGCATTCAACAATTTTACACTTACCGGAAACACAACTCTCCAGAGGAACTACGAGAATGTAATGGCTTCACAGTGGATGAACAGTATGCCGGTTATTTCTCTCGTTTACTCGGGTGACTGGTTTGAATATGTTAACAGTTCCATAGGAGGATGGCCAAGTGCAGCTAATCCGTACTGGATCCCCATGCCGTGGTATCCGCACCCTGCTGAATTCGTAGTACTTCACCTATATCCATTGACAACATCCCATTCTTCCCCGGCAGGAATAAGCGCATTAACATACGACTTTATTGGAATAGTCCTGGTTGCAGCAGTAGCTGGAGCCTTAGCATTCACATACGTTAGAAAAAAGAAGAAGATGCAGAGTAATGAATAAATTCATCCTGCATATTCGGTGATTGAATGGGATTTCCAATTAAATATATTTTTAAAAAGTTATCAGTTTTTTTTGGTGTTTTTTTTGGGGCTCTTACCCTCAATTTTATTCTTCCAAGATTAATTCCCGGGGACCCTGCTGAAATAGTTTATGAAGACCTTCTCAGAGTATCCGGAGGGACGATCAACATTGCGTATCTAGGTCAACTGGAAGCTGAATATGGAATATCTACGAAAACTCCGATCTGGGTTCAGTACTACACATACCTTGCAGATCTTTTCCACGGAAATTTAGGTCTATCCATTGCGTATTATCCTACACCTGTTTCTACAATATTGAAAGAAGCTCTTCCATGGACTCTTTTTCTCGTGATTGCCTCTATCTCAATTTCCTTCTTTGTTGGAAACAGGCTTGGGCGTTACGCCGGTATCAATAGAAATACAAGGAGAGATTTGGCAATTGACCTGTTTTCAATGTTCATGGCATCATTTCCTGCCTTTGTGTTAGCCTTCTTGATGCTGGACATATTTGCAGTGTATGGAAAACTTTTTCCTCTTGGAGGGGCATATTCATCAAGTGTTAATATGGGATTCAATATGCCTTTTATTATCAGCACTCTTTACCACGCTTTTTTACCGGTAGCCACAATTTTCTTAACTTCCCTTGGGGGGTGGGTTTTGGGCATGCGTAACAATATAATTCCCAATGTGAACAGTGATTACATTGCATTTGCCCAAAATTTGGGTATGACGAATGATCAGATCAAATCCATCGCATACAGGAATGCACTGCTTCCAAATCTGACTGGATTCTCAATGTCAATTGGTTTATCAATGAGCGGAGTTATTATAGAAGAAGCAATATTTTCTTACCCTGGGGTTGGGATGTTTATGATTACAGCAATAGTAGACTTGGATTACCCTCTTCTTCAGGGGATATTCCTTATGGTTATAATTGCTGTTCTTGTAGGCAATCTTATAGTCGATATTCTTTATGGCTTCCTTGATCCAAGAATTAAGCAAGAGGGTGATTAATTTTGGTGGAAGTTTCAGAGGACTATAAGAACTCAATAGACAGTAAGAAAAATAATTTCAAATTACTGCTAAATAAAATGTTAAAACCGCTAAAGATTTTGTTTGAGAACAACAAATCCAAAGTGGGATTTATTATGCTCACGGCCATGATTGCATTTGCAATTTTTGGAATTTTCTATCAACCTTATCCACCAAATGCCTATTTATTTAAAAGATCGCTGAAACCGTCTATGGCACATCTATTGGGAACAACCGGCTATGGACAGGATGTGTTTTCGCAATTGCTTGCGGGAGCTGCTCCCACACTGATGGTTGGTTTTTCAGTTGGAGTACTGGGAACCCTAATATCTGTTTTTGTGGGAATAGTTTCCGGGTTTGCTTCAAAGAGATTGAATGAGTTCATTAATGGAATAGTCAACATTTTTCTGGTGATTCCCGGCGTTCTTCTAATAATGCTATTTGGGTCGTACTTTTTGGGACTAAAGGAAAATTTGGGTTATCTTCCAACAGTGATTATTCTGGTGGTTACTGGATGGGCATTTGGGGCAAGGACTTTCAGGTCTGTAACTTTGTCAGTATCAAAGAGGGATTATATTCTCTCTTCGCTGCTTATTGGTGAAAAAAGAATCTCAATCATTTTTCGGCAGATCATAAAATCGATTCTGCCAGTTATAGTTTCAAATTTCTTCTTCACGGCGATGTATGGGACAATGGGTCTGACGTTCGTGGAGTATCTTGGAGTTGGAAATCTGCAGCAGGTCAATTGGGGAACCATGCTGTACTGGGCGATAAACAACGAGGCATATCTTTATTCAGAATGGTGGTGGATCCTTCCTCCTGCAATTCTTATTTCAATGCTAATGTTCTCATTTACTCTGCTTAACTTTGGTTTGGATCAGATAGCAAACCCAGCACTCAGGGTATTTAAAAAGAAAAAAACAAGGGGTAAAAAAAATGAGTCTAATTGAAACCAGAAATCTGTATAAGGAATTTAACATGGTCAGGGGATTTCTTAAGAGTGATAAGATTCATGCGCTTAGTGACGTCAATATCAAGCTGGAACAAGATGAAATAATTGGAGTTGTAGGAGCCAGTGGAAGTGGCAAAAGCACACTTGCCAGACTACTCGTTCTTCTGTATAGACCAACCTCTGGTGAAATCATCTTCCATGATGAAGATGTGGCAAATATTAAGGGAAAGGAATTGAGAAAGTACAGGTCGAACATTCAAATGGTATTTCAAGACCCTTATGCCTCGCTAGATCCCTTCCATAATGTGGACTGGCACATTCGAAGACCCTTGATCATTTCAAAGTACAGTGGCAACATCTCAGAAAGAATTAATGAACTTTTAAGCTTAGTCAAGTTAGATCCACCGGAAATTTATCGATATAAATTTCCACATGAGATGTCAGGAGGTCAGAGGCAACGGGTGTATATGGCCAGAGCCTTGGCAATGGACCCAAAAATACTCATTGCTGATGAACCAGTCTCCATGCTGGATGTTTCCTTAAGGGTTGAAATTCTTGACCTGCTCTTGACAATAAAAAGGAACATGAATATAGGTATTATCTACATCACACATGATCTCAATACAGTGAGTATGGTAACTGATAGGATATATGTTCTAAATAACGGAAGGGTCGTGGAAAGTGGTTATACTTCAGATATAATGAAAAACCCAACAGATCAGTACACTAGAAAATTGATTTCTGCAGCTCCTGATCCTTACAAGAAGATTGAGGTTTGATATTAAATGGCTTATTTATTAGAAATAAAGGACTTGACAATTGGATATAACTGGGAGAATGGTTTCAGTACAGTCGTAAATCATTTCAATCTTTCAATTGAAGAGGGCACAATTTACGGAATAGCTGGAGAATCTGGTTCGGGGAAGAGCACAATGGCACAGGCAGTGTATCATTCTCTAAAATATCCAGGTGAGGTTAAGTCCGGCGAGGTATTATACAAAGGCACAGACATTTTCAAATTGAAGCCAAATGAACTGAGGAAACTCAGGGCAAATGAAATGTCATTTGTTCCACAGGCTGCTATGAACGCCCTGAACCCTGTCAAGAGGATAGGAGACCAGTTCGGAGACATAATGATTGCACACGGCAAGAATCCTCTAAAACACATGGAAGAAGTATCGGATGTATTGAGTATGGTACGATTGGATCCTAAAATAATACTGGACGCATATCCACATGAACTGAGTGGAGGTATGAGGCAGAGGACAGTTATTGCAATGGCATTGGTCCTCAATCCAGAATTTGTAATCCTTGACGAGCCAACTACAGGCCTGGATGTACTGGTAGAACATGACATTCTGGTAGACCTGAAAAGAATCCAAAGGAACAGAAAATTCTCAATGCTCATGATCACACACGATCTCTCAGTTTTATACGAGATCTCGGACAAGATAGGCATGATGTACGCAGGGGAATTAACCGAATTCGGGTCAAGAGAAGATATGCTGGATAATCCTGCCCATCCTTACAATTATCTACTACTGAAATCTATTCCACGGATAGGACAGGGGAGGTATGAAGGAATAAAACTGAAGGGAAGTCCGGGCAACTATGAGGATAATTTTTCAGGATGCCAGTTTATCAAAAGATGTCCATATAGCGTTGGTGAATGTGAAATTACAACTCCCCGACTGAGATTATCGGAAGAAAAGGATCATTTTACCAGATGTTTGAGATATCCCGCTTTTAAAAACATTTAAAAGAATTTAAATATGGCAACTATTTTTATATTTTCGCCATATCGCATGTGATAAAAGTGCCAGAGGATATTTTCGAGAATTTAGAGCGGATAGGATTCAGTAAGTATGAGATCAGAATTTACGAGGCACTTCTTCTGAAGGGTTCAATGAACTCCACACAGATAGTAAAAGAAACTGGAATCCCGCAACCGAGGGTTTATGATTTATTCAGCTCTATGCAAAAGAAAGGATTCATAGAAAGTAGTTTTGGTAAGAAGAAAATGTACAAGGCCATTTCTATAGCCACGATCATGGAAAGGGAGCAGAAGTGGATCGAAAATTATCGTATAACTCTTGAAAGACATGTCAGAAATAGAAAATCCTTCAACAGGAGAAATCAATCAACATTCATTTCTATGATTGAGGGTGAGGAAAACATTACCGAAAAAATGAAGGATCTTATTGAAAACACAAAGGATGAACTCATCCTATCAGTTGATTACGAGAGATATATGATCTTGCTACCTCTCATCAAGCATCTATCTGCAAAGAACGCAACAATCTGCATAATAGTTTTCCTTTCGGGTTCTCAGAGTCTAAATACAGAAATTAACTGCAATTGCTTCATAAGAACAATGAAGGGAAAACCCGTTCTATTGATCATCTCAGACAGAGAGTCATCCATAATGGGAATCGAATCCAAGTCAAGAAAGGATGAGATTGCACTTTATCTAGAGGAAGATAACTTTATTCATGTAGTTTCATATTATTTTAATCAATCACTATGGAAATATGCCGACATTTTCATAGATAAAATAGAAAGGGAGAGCATCAGGTTCAGAACAATCTGGCTTGCCTGCGATATTATAGAATTTTACCTTCTCCACAAGTATAAATTAAACTGCTATCTTGAAGGTTATCTACTCGAAGAGAAGGTTGTGCTGGAAGGGAAAATTGAGAAGGTTGAAAAGATTCCATTTGTAAGGAATACGTTCTTTATACAGTCCAAAGGGAAGAAATACTCAGTTGGAGGAAAAACATCATCAATTGAGGACATCAAAATGAGCTATCTTGAAATAAGGGCTCATTTACTACAGGAATGAGTATAACGGCCCATAAAAAGTTAAAATAACAAAGTTAAATGAAAAGCCGTGTTTCCAAAGGGATTTATATTTGGATTTTCGCAGGCTGGTTTCCAGTCAGAAATGGGCCTGTCCGACAAAGACGAAAATAGCGATTGGTACATATGGGCAAATGACCAATACAACACAAAACAGGGGCTGGTTTCTGGGGATGATCCATCCAATGGGGCGGCATATTGGGATTTATATGAAACTGATCATGCAATTGCCAAAAGTATCAATATGAATGGTGCTAGGATTGGAATAGAGTGGTCAAGAATTTTCCCGAAATCCACTGAATCCGTTGCTGTAAGTGTAGAGGAGAACAAGGATGACATTCTGAAAATAGAAATATCGGAGGAGAACCTGGTGCAATTGAAAAAACTGGCCAATGCTGGGGCAGTCAATCATTACAAGGATATTTTTCTGGATTTAAGAAAAAAAGGTTTCCATACAATATTAAATCTATTTCATTGGGCACTTCCGAAGTGGATAAATGATCCTTCAAAAAGATCACACCATCCCGGGAATACCATACAAAACTGCTTTGATGGAAGAACTGTCGTTGAGTTTACGAAATTTGCAGCCTTTATCGCTTCGGAATTCAAGGATATAGTGGATGAATTCTGCACGATGAATGAACCAAATGAGGTATTCAAGACATGTAGTGAAGATAAAACTGTTCCTTCCTTCCATATCAGAATGAAATATTTTGTGGAGGCCCATGCCAGAGCCTATGATGCAATCAAAAGCATTGCAAACAAGGAAGTAGGGGTAATTTATGCAAATGGAGATATTCAATCATTTGAGAATAAGGACCCTGGAATTAAGGAGATAGTGGAATATGAGCAGAGATATTCATTCTTTGATGCACTTGTTCACGGCGATGTTTCCTGGTATGTGAGGGCACGCGAGGCAAGAAAGCTGGATCATGGAGCTTCCCTACGTGAGGACCTTAAGGGTAGAATTGATTGGATTGGAGTCAATTATTACAGCAGGAATGTGGTGAGAAGAACCAAAAATGGCTATGAAAACGTCAAAGGTCTGGGGTACGACACAGGGTGGATATCGATGGAAAAGTCCCTCGATGGAAGATCTGTTTCTGACACAGGCTGGGAAATATATCCAGAAGGCATTTACAATGTGTTGATGAGTTATCATAATAGATATGGATTGCCAATGATGATTACGGAAAATGGATTGGCTGACGTAAACGATGTTTACAGGCCAAGGTATATAGTTTCTCATCTGAGTTATCTGGAAAAGGCAATAGAGGAAGGTGCAAATGTGAGAGGTTATTACACATGGGCTCTTTGTGATAATTTTGAGTGGGGTAGCGGTTATTCAAAGAGATTTGGTTTTATAATGGTTGACTATGAGACAAAGAAGCGATATATCCGTCCCAGTGCCCTTGTCTTCAGAGAGATTGCAGGAGCCAATGCAATTCCTGAAAGCTTGAGCTGGATGATCCAAGAGAAATTTTAAAAAATATGCAGATTATTCAAATTAAATTAATGGTGATACATAATTGAAAAAGAGGGTAATAGCTATCATTATGGTGGTTCTCATCATTTCATTAATTTTCACCTCTTTTTCTGCAGGAGGACAGGAGAAAACTCATGTCAAATACGTATTAAATGAATATAAGGCAGGTACGGCGGTTAGTCTTGTTTCGACACTATTTCTAAACAATGGAACACTGAAAAGTAACAATCTCTCACCTGTATACAATGGATTTCATCCATCAGAAGGAGTTTTCGACAAATTAAATCATATGATTTACGTGACTGATTCATTCACGAATTCTGTTTCCATTGTCAACACGAATACTGATAAACTGGAGGGAGCCATTCAAGTGGGTGGATATCCTTACGGTCTTGCATTAGACAACAAAACCAATACACTATATGTAGCGAATTCCCTGGGAAATTCTGTATCTGTAATAGACCTTTATAACAATAAGGTTGTAAGCACTATTCAAGTAGGAAAGTATCCAATTGGTGTAACTTTTGATTATGTCAATAACTGCATCTACGTTGCAAACGCGCAGGGAAACTCCCTATCGTTCATCAATACGTCTTCAAACATGGTAGCTGGCACTTTAACTGTTGGGATCTATCCGTATGCCTCAATCTTCGTGGAAAAAGATAACTTGATTTATGTTGCTAACTCGGGTTCAAATAATCTGAGTGTTATTAACCCCATTACAAAATTAATGAAGACCATAAATGTGGGATTTGATCCGAGAGGGTTAACTTTTGACAGCAGTTCAAACTCCATATATGTAGCAAATGAATGCGATAGTACTGTCTCTTACTTTAATATCTTCAATTCCAGTCGGGTGAATACATTTCACGCAGGGGATTTTCCCTATTTTCCATTATACATACAAAACCTTTCTGAAATTTTTATGTCCAGTGCCTGCTCAAACAACGTTAATATGATAAATCCAACGACAAACTTGATTGTAAAGAATATATCCGTAGGTACTGCTCCAAGAAGCATTATTTATGATCCCTTTAATTCGAACATATACGTAGTGAATCCGTACTCGAATAACCTGAGCATATTAAGCAAAAATCTAAGGATTATAGGTTCAATAAATGTGGGATATGGGCCAAGATCTATGATTTATGACAGCGCTTCAAAAGAGGTTGTAGTTTCAAATGCCTGTTCAGACTATTTGACCACATTTAATGCCCTGAATTACTCCAATTTAACTGTGAGATATGGTGGAATGGATCCTTATGGATTATCTTCTTTAAACAATGGAAAAAACATTGCAGTTTCAGATTCAGGTTCCAATAAGATAATGCTGTTGAATTCCACGAGTTTAAATGCTGTTTCCAATCTTACAACCGGAACATTTCCAATTGAGTTAAACCTCGGAATTGGATCTGGTCCCATTGGAAACGCTTGGGATCCTGTTAATGGATATATTTACGTCGGAAATTCTTATAGAAATAACATTTCAGTCATAGACCAAAATACCGGAAAGGCGTTGAAATATATAGGTTCCGGCATATACCCATTTTCTGTTGTATATGACCAATATAACGGATTAATTTACGCGACAAATTCAGGATCCAATAATGTAACAGTTATCAACCCAGCTACTTGTCGTGTGATAGATTCAATCAATGTGCAAAATGGACCGAGAGGAATTGCAATTGCAAATGGCGGTGTAACCCTCTATGTGGTGAACCAGGTTTCAGGCACAGTATCTCAAATTAATGCATCTTCAAATACAGTTCAGGATACTTTTAACGTTGGAGGAGGACCATGCTGCGCAGCAATTGACCCACAAAACGGCTTTCTATATATCACCGATGCATATTCGAACACACTAGTAGCATTAAACACTTCCTCCCAAGCAGTTCAGTGTGATTTTTCAGTGGGACAAAATCCAGCGGGAGTTTTATTCGATCCAGTTTCACATGCCGTTCTGGTATCCAACCATAACAGCGGAACAATTTCAGTTATCTATACCCCGGCTAAAACGGGTGGATATACGCTAACATTCAAAGAATATGGATTGGCAAAAGGGTCAAAATGGTCAGTGAATATTTTAAATATAAAGTCAGAGAATTCAGTAAATAACGATCTTAATTTCACGCTTATCAACGGAACATATTCCTATGCTGTGGCAAACATCACAGGATACAGGATCATCACCAATTCCTCAGGTCGAATCAGCATTAACGGAGAAAATGTTAAGGTAAGTATATTATTCCAGAAATCAGTCGGAGGCGGTTCCATTGAGTTAATATGGGGACTTATTGTTGCCACATCTGTTGTCTTAATCTCACTGTTTTTGTATCGGAAGAAGAAAAATGGGATTTGATATGGGACGTTAATGATTTAAACAAATGAATATAAAATATGACCTTTTTCCAAACTGGATCAACTTGTCACTTTAGCCATGTAAACCATATAATAGAACTTCCCGTTTATCTCAGTATATGTCTTTAAACTATAGGGTCAAACGAAATCCGGAAAGAGAAATTCTTGACGTTGAGCAGGCTTATCAAATCCTGGATGAAGGATCGATAGCGCATGTATCATTCGTGGAGGACAATATTCCCTATAATATTCCAATGATATATGCAAGGGATGGAAACAGGATCATAATTCACTGCTCCATCAAAAGCAGATTTTATAAGACCTTAAGTTATGGAACTGAGACATGCGCAACCGTCACGATACTCGATGGAATTGTTGTGGCAAAAAGTGCTTTTCATTGCTCTATGAACTACAGGTCAGTTATGCTATTTGGGTCAATGAAACCAATTACTGATGGAAATGAAAAGATGTTAGCTTCAAGAATAATAACAGAAAAAATTATTCCTGGAAGGTGGAGCGACTGTAGACAACCAAATCAAATCGAACTTAAGTCTACAGGTTTCCTTGAAATGAAAATCGAGACATTTTCGGCCAAAGCCCGGAGAGGATGGCCAAAGGATGATCCTGCTGATTCCAATCTGCCCTACTGGTCTGGAGTGATACCTGTCAAAACCTACAAATCAAAGGCGGAAGCTTCTCCAACCGACAATAACAATATCAGGGTTCCGTCCTATATCAATTAAACGGGACTAAGTGATGGAATTGTTGAATTATTCGTAATTTAACTGTTTTTAACTGAGTTTCACGTTTTTAATTTAAATAATTATTTAAAATAATGGAGAAAGAATGATTTTAACTATACAAAAGAGGGATCTCTTTCCCATAAGTGAAAATCTTTAATTCATATATTGTATAAGACCAGTGTGATCCTCCATGTGAAGGTTAGAGTTGGACGGGGCAAATTGAATAGAAATGGAGATAATCTCACAATTTTTACGGAAGAACCAATGAAAAACAATCGGGCAAATTATGACATCATCAAACAGGTAGCCAATAACTTCCACGTGAATACTGAACAGGTGAGGATTCTAAGAGGTTTCACTTCAAGGAATAAACTCATAGAATTAAGGATAAATGGGTCGGATAATACTTCTGAGTTGAACAACGATTGAATCATCGAAATTAGATAAATTTAATTCCTTTAGGTTTTATCTTATGGTACGAATTGGTTAAAAAAATGGACAATAAACTTAAACTGAAAATTTACAAATTTTCAACAGTCTTACTTACTATTTCCAGCTTATTCCCGATTTTGTTGAGTTTCTCATTATCTGTCAGAAGCGTGAGTTTCATTTCCTTCGCGTTCCAAAGATATGAGACATCCCTGAAATTAATATTTTTATATATTGCAATATCCAGCATAGTTCTGAAATTGTCCCAGGTTCCTTTGAGAGTATCAACATTTTTCATAATGTCCATCAAATCTTCCCCTATGGAAATAATTCTATTTTTTTCCTCTTCCTCTTCTTCCATTAGGCATCTGTTTGCTATAAGATCCCCGACTTCTGAATAGCAGGATTCTAAAATATAAGAATTCTCAATTATTTCAAGGGCCTTATCAGATTTAACCAAAAATAACTTTATGAAAGAGGGCCCATCAATAAGATATTGCTTTACTATACTAATCACTCCTTTTTTTATTAACCATTAAGAAGTTCCCCAGCGACTCCCCTTTAAATTTCTCTGATAGGTTCTGTATCTTTTTTGCCAAAATCTCCCTTTCCATAGCTAAAACCTCTTTTTTCAAAGACCTCCTGATTAAATCAGAAACATTTAAATCGTATTTCTTCAATTGCTCGTATAAGTCATCTTCAATTCTTACACTAATGATCTGGGTCATCTATTTTTGTATACACATAACGTATTTTAACATTGTTTTACCCAATATAAGAATGTAAATAACTTCATCATTCTGCTAGTATATATTGAAGCGAGTCTGTATATTGAACAATGAAACATATTCTGATATGGATTTAATTAGAAGATGAGTATAGATGAAAATCAATCCACTCGGAAAGAAATTCTAGCAATAAAAATCATATAAAAGAGGGTATAGATTGTTTCCAAACAAATTCTTACAAGTTAAATTTATCAACCAACATAAAATAGAAATCCATTACCTAATGAGTAATTGTTATATAGTGTTAGACAATGTCTATCACGATGAATAGAAAAAGTGGTGGTTTATTTTATAGAGGATGTTACGTCAGGGTCACTTCAGAAATTAAGACAGGAAATTTTTAGAAATACTGAGGAGTTGTTAAGGCTTTTTGATGAGAGGAGAAAACTTTCCAAACATATTTCAGTCCTTAAGTCTAAGGAAAATATGAAAATTCGTGATCGCGAAAGGGAGATTCAAGTGATTGATAATATTCATCCCGCGGATTCTATACAAAAGGGAATTCTAAACATGATATTTGAATACACTATTTCCTGCGAAACCTCATTGGATATCCCCGCAGAGAATGACTTTTCTTCTGAGACATTAGTGATAAGAGGGCCAACAGGAACTCTTGAGCTTTTGGCTTCGACTATAAGTTGCAATCCAGGTGCTGAGGTTTACGCCACCGATAAATTGGATGAAAAATTCAAATTGGGTGCTGTTAAGAAGGGAGCTCACATTATACATGGAAATTGCAGCAATGCAGACATCAAAATAGGTCATGGCGAAGACCTTGGTGCATTTGACATAGTTATATCCAATAATGGCACGATGATGATCAGGTCTGAGGTCGTACATTCAGGTGGTATTGGTCTCAAGGTTCAGGTGGACTGAATGAATGTCTTCATAATGGGTAACAGAGGACGAATGGGGACTCTCCTCACCGGCATATTTATTGCGATGGGACACGAAGTAGGTGGATTTGACATACTGGATGGGAGAAATGAGCCCGATTCAAGGGAATTGCAAAAGAGCGATGCAATATTGCTATCCATACCACAGGAGCAAGCCCTGCAATTTTGCGTTAGCCACCCCGAATTAAGAAACATAATCGAAATTGGGTCAACCAAATCCATAATGAAAGCACTCAGGAACAGGATCATAAGTATACATCCACTGTTCGGTCCACTTAGTTACCAGTCTGGCAACAAGAGGAAGATCTTCTTCATAGACGATATTTCTCCTGAAGGATCCATGGTTCTGATTAGAAAATTATTTGGCGATATGGAATTGATCCCCATAGGGTATGACGACCACGATAAGTTAATGGCTGAAATGCTGGTGACTCCATACATAATTTCACTTATCAGTTCAAGACTGAGTACTGGCAGGGAACCCATGACAAGATCAGCTGAGGTTTTGGAGCAGGTGTCGCTAATTTCAAAGTTGCAGAGTCCGGAGGTTTTGAACATGAGCGTTTTCCTGAATCCCTATTCAAAATCAGTTTTCGAAAATATACGAACATCACTTGAATCACTAATGGGGGAAATTAAATGATTTTTATACCTAAGAACGAAGAATACATGGAAAGCTTAAAGGATAGAATTGCAGATTCAACCACATCCTACAGGGTCATGCATCTTTACGGGAAAAATATTCTGATAACACCGGACGATAGTGCTCCAATCCTGAAGGATGACAAAGAAAATCTGGTCGCAGTGAAAACAGGCCTCTATTCAAGAGACCTGACAGATAGGAATACCAACGTTTCAATAGGCAACATAAACATTGGTGGAAAGAAATTGATCATTGCCGCCGGTCCTTGCGCAGTTGAAAGCCTTGAGCAGACGACTGAGATTGCCGAACAGGTAAAGAAACTCGGTGCAGATATGATTAGAGGTGGTGCATTTAAACCCAGAACCAGTCCGTATAATTTCCAGGGACTCGGGAAGGATGGAATAAGGATCCTGGAAAAAGCAAAGGAACAGACAGGATTGCCAATAGTCTCTGAATTAATGGATATATCCGATTATCCCTTTTTCAGGGATGGAATAGATATGATTCAGGTTGGTTCAAGAAATTCCCAAAACTTCTCAATGCTCAAATTCCTTGGAAGATCAAATAAACCAGTTCTCCTAAAAAACGGCATGGGAAATTCCACAGATGAATGGATGAGTTCTGCGGAATACATTCTTTCAGGAGGTAACGGAAACGTAGTCCTGTGCTACAGGGGAACCAGGGGGTTTGAAAGGAGAACAAGGTTTGCAATGGATATAGGATCAATAACTGTAGCCAAGAAGATCAGTCACCTACCAGTATGTGCCGACCCCAGCCATCCATCCGGAAACAGGGATTATGTTGAATCCATGGCATTAGCCGCAGTTTCAGCCGGTTGTGATATGCTGGAAATAGAAGTACACAATGATCCTGACAATGCCCTATCCGATAAGGAACAGCAGATCACGTTTGAAACCTTTGGGAGGATTGTGAAAAGTGCCAGAAAAATCAGGGAGTTTATACTTGAGAATTCAAAAACTGTGGAATAAAATGTCAGCTGCATTTTTCCAATGTATAGGAAATTAGTATGGCCGTGATTGATTCTTTCATTATTTCAAGTTTTTTTAAATTTTAATCCTGTTCTGATCATATGCTTTGAGAACTGTTCTGCTGTCTGTTCTCTCTATCTCCTCTATCTTGGTCAACTCTTCAAGTATGTGGCCGTAGTCCTCCTTGGATTTACTGTATGTTGTCACCAAAAAATCAATATCTCCGAGCAGGAAAACCATTGATTCCACCCCCTGTATTTTTTTAATCTTCTCAGCAACTCTGTCAACATACCCAGGTCCATATCTGGCTTTAACAAATGTCACAGTTATGAATCCATAACCTAACTTTTCGTAATCAAGAACTAATCTTTCCCCTTTAATAAATCCATTTTGTCTAAGCTTTTTAATGCGCCTGCTAATTGTGGAAGTGGATAAAATACCAGTTTTTCTCTGCAATTCATTAAGGGAGAATCTTGGATTCTCGCCAAGTGCATAAAGTATAAGGGAGTCCAGCCTGTCAATAACATAATTTTGCATGATTTATCAATATTTTCCTCTTAGATAAGATTATTTATCGTTTATTAGCAAAGAATAGAGAAATTATTGCAATTTTATCTGATTTATAGTGGCAACCATAACTATAATTTACCACTTATTCTATATATTTTTGATTTGCATGGAAAATAATAAATTGATGCATGTACCAAGCATGAAGACTAAAATCCCCGGACCAAAAAGTCAGAGTATGCTAAGGGAACAGCAAAACTATGAGACAAGAACTGTCACTTATACAGACTCATTTCCCATTGCTGTTAGCAGATCCAGGGATTCCGTAATTACGGATGTTGATGGAAATACCTTCATTGACTGGATGACGGGCATTAGTGTTTTGAACCTGGGTTACAGTGAAGGAATAATAGAAGCAGTTAAGAACCAGATGGACAAAACTTGGCATTCTCTAGAGATACCCACTGAAGCCAGAATTGGATTCCTTAAAGCGCTTTCTGAGTCCTTTCCCAGCAATATGCAGGATTATCGGTCAATGTTCGGTATTAGTGGAGCGGACGCCGTAGAAACAGGAGTAAATATAGCGCATTCCGTGGGAGGGCCGAAATCCCCCACAATTGTATTCGAAGGTGCGTATCATGGTGTATCTGGTGGAATAATTTCCGCAACTGCTGGCACCAAATACAGGAAGACAGTATACTCTAAAGGTCAGGAAGTTATCAGGGTACCTTATCCCTACAGTCTCTGGTACAAGGAGGATGTATCTGATATACTTTCAAATTTAAGGAAACTCATGCAGGATAACGAGGCTGGCTATGATAGGCCTGACTCTATTCTAGTTGAACCCATTCAGGGTGAGGGAGGATATATTGTGCCACCCCAGGGGTTTCTAAAAGCCCTGAGGGAATTTTGTGACGAATATGATCTGGCGATGATTGTGGATGAAGTTCAATCAGGTATGGGAAGAACTGGAAAAATGTGGGCATTTGAACATGAGAATATAACTCCGGACATTGTTTGTATAAGCAAATCTGTAGGTGGCGGGATTCCAATTTCAGTGATACATTTCAGGGACGATTATGATGGAAAGCTGCCCAAGCCATTCCATATGGGGACATACAGGGCTAATCCGCTGGGACTGGCAGCCGGGGAGTATGTTATAAGGGAAATACCAAAGCATCTTGACAGGGTTAAGGCAGATGGTGAAAAACTAATGAAGAAATTTAGGAGCATTGACTCGGAGAGAATTCTCGAGGTAAGAGGGAAAGGCTTCATGATCGGGGTTGAACTGGGCAAGGACGGGAAACCATTGAAAGAGAATGAAATGAAAAATCTCAAGCACAGCATGTTGGAATCAGGGCTTATCATGCATACCTGTGGGCATTTTGGAAATGTGTTTAGGTATATGGCAGCGCTTAACATCCCAGACGAACTGAATGACATGGGATTCCAGATATTTAAGAATGTTATTGAAAGGGGTGTGGCATAATGGAGCCACATTCACTGCACAGGAATGTCGGAGGATTATGGGCTGGAGTCTTTCAATCCATAGCATTTATTGCGCCAGCAGCTGTAGCAGCTTCATTTCTGGTCGTTGAAACAGGGTATGTAGGGCCGTCTGCCACGTTTGTCTTCTTTCTGGCAATAATCGGTGTTTCTTCAGCCATGTATATGAATTATGAATTTTCGGGAAGAATCGCCCATGCCGGCGGCTACTACGCCTACGTTAGAGCAGGTTTGGGACCTAAATTTGGAATCTTTTCAGGATGGCTCTATTTTATCAATGTTCTTGGCGCACTAAGCGGATTCGCAGTTTTGTTCTTTGCAGGAGTGCTCTGGCCACTGATACCCTCGCTTTATGCCAATCCATACGGATGGATACCGCTTGCATTCATACCACTCTCAATAATTCTCCTTCTTCTTTACAGGGGCTTAAAACCTTCGTTAACCTATACTGTTATAGGTGCAACAATTGAAGTCTGTTTCCTTATTGGTATCTCACTAGCAATCATAATTAAGGCAGGATCAGCCAATTCAGCTGTGCCATTTACTCCAGATGGAAACTCTTTAGGTAACCTCGGTCTGGCCACAGTATTTTCCATTCTTGGATTCGTGGGAGTTGGATCGGTGATTACACTGTCTGAAGAGTTGAGGAAACCTAAAAAGATCATTAAAAAGGCAATTTTCATAGCAATGGGCATAACAGCCGTTGTTTATGTCTTGGTCTCATATGCCATGGTGATAGGATGGGGGATCAACAACATGTCTTCTTTTTCAATCGCAACTAACCCCGGATTTACAGTAGTTGGCAACTATTTCGGCCCGGTTGTGATGGTTGCATTTATCGTCATAACGCTGAACAGTTTCATATCCAACGCAATTGCAGAAGGCAATGCATTCAGCAGGGAAGGATTTGCACTTGCAAGGGATGGGATAGTATTCCCGAAATCCATGGCAGTGGTTCATAAGAGATTTGGGTCTCCCCACAAGGTGATAATAGTTGAGTGGATAGTGATAGTTGCGCTCACACTCGTTGGAGGATTGCTTTTTGGCCCACTCATTGGCGCCACCATAATAACGGCAGTTAATGGAGTTGTACTTTACATCGTACATATACTTGCGAACTTCTCTCTGCCAATTTATGGGAAAAAGACCTTAAAAATGAAAGTTAAGGGATTGCTTCCGTTAGCTCTGGGTCCACTTCTTGCCACCGTTGTTTATGGATTTGCAATATATGGAGAATTTTTCCCATTTCCTGCATACCCATACAGTATTGGTGCATACGGCATCATACTTTCAGTAGTGGTCGGGATAATAATAGTGTTTTATCTCGTTCTGAGAATGCCAAAAGAGGACATGGAGAGTATTGGAACAGAGAAGGAAAACCTCTCGTAATATGGCTTTAATACCCGGCAATTTGATTTGCCAGGGGATCAATATTATTTTACAATTTGGATCGTTTTAAATCAAATGTTGTTCCTAAAATGGTTCAGATCAAAGATGACAAATTTCCACGCTGGGATAATGTTGATGTAATGTCCATTGATTTGAAGGGAATTTTCTTGGCTCTTTGTGATTATTAATAGATTATCGATCCCCAGGTCATCTGACACCTTCATCAGTCCTTTTATTTCTCTCCTCTCGTTTCCATCATTTAACACATAACATACCTGAATAGCAAAGTTCTGATCAGGCAAAACAAAATCCACTTCAGTTTTATCGACCTTCCTGTAATAGTAGAAATCATATTGATTTCGTTTTAAATGCACTGCAACCATATTCTCAAGCAATCTCCCATTCTTTTCAATAAAATTGTCCGTATAAATCCGTAACAGACCGTTATCAACGCAGTATAACTTCTTAGGGCTTGAAGGATATGTTTTGATTTTTCTAGAGTACCTCTCGACAATGAAAACCAGATAGGTTTCGGAAGCGTAAGTGACGTACTTTTTCACAGTTGTCTCGCTTTTTATTCCCAAGGAACGACTGATAGACCTAAATGTAATTTCATTGGAAATATCATTCAACAAAAATAAAATCATAGATCTTATTTCAGATAATTTCCTAATTTTGTAGCGACTTACCATATCCTTTTAAATATTGTCGCTAATCAGGGAACTCAGGATTTCAGTGTTTTTTGAAAGAACTATTTCAGGCATTCCCCCGCTTCTAAAATATTCCTCAAAAGAGACTGTCATTTTTGCAATAGTTCCTGTATCAAAAGAATCCGTCTCAGGAATTTCTACTTTACTGGCCAATAAAAACTCACGAAAAGAGAATGGGAACAACTCAAAATCCAAGTGCCTTCCCATAAGATGAGTACCCAGTTCTTTACTTAGCAGGTTGGCGTTAGATCCGGTGATATAAACAGTGTAGTCAGACCTTAACATCCTGTTCACAAAGGATTCCCATCCAACAACATTTTGGATTTCATCAAGAAAAAGTGTTCGGCAATTTTCCATGGTTTCAATAAAGCATTCCATCATAAGTTGAAAATCTTCCACCTTAAAATCAAACAATCGCTCATCGTCAAAATTCAAATAACAGAATCGGTCTTTAAACTTACTTTGCACGAAAAGTTTAAGCATTGTACTCTTGCCAACCCTCCTGAGTCCTTTTATGATAAGAGCCTTATTTTCTAGTTTCGTAGGAATTCGTTGCAGCAATTCTC
>JAJZXP010000057.1 GCA_021806345.1 Thermoplasmata archaeon
GACTCTTTCCTCATACACTTTGCCAATGTTGTAGGGCGGGGATGTGACTATTAACTTAACGGACTTATCGGGTACAGTCTTGAGGAACTCCAGGGAATCGTTCTGGCCAATTAAAAGATCATAATCTGGAGAAAACCTGTCAGAAACCAGATAAGTCAGCTTCCTTCCAGAGAGGTCTGTGAATGCAAGTTCATCTTTCCGGAGCATCAGTCCTTCATATTCGATTTTAATTTAAATTTATTTAACTGTTAGCCTGATTTGTTGTTTAAACAACTCAAAGGATCTATATACATCCTCTTCTATTACTCAGCATGATTTCAATTATTGAAAATAATACAATAAAGAGAACTCCCAATCTCGTAAAGTGGGTAGGAGGAAAGAGTTCATTATACAAGACACTGCGTAAAAACATACCGATTGAGTTCAGGACATATTACGAACCTTTTTTTGGCGGAGGAACATTATTTTGGAACCTAAAGAATGAAGGGATAATTGATAGGGCCGTAATTTCAGATATTGACCTATCACTTGTCAACTTGTTGACTGTTGTTAAGGTAAAACCGCATGAACTTGCCGCTGAAATCCATAACTACAAGGGTGCAGGCTATAAAGAAGCCTACTACAAGATTCGAGGTGAATTTAACAGATTACTAAAATCTAATTCAGATGTGGTCACGCAGGCTGCAATGTTTCTTTATTTAAACAGGAACTGTTTCAATGGTTTATGGCGCACAAATAGGATGGGTGAATTTAATGTGCCATATGGCGGATATAGTAAATATTGGCTCCCTTCAACAGATGACATAATCTATTACTCCTTACTTCTTCATAACACCGAAATAATAAGGGAAGATTACAAATTCACTCTTTCGAAAGTGAAGAAAGGGGATTTTGTCTATCTTGACCCTCCTTATATCAGAACAAAGAATACACATTTCATACAATACAATTATAACACTTTTAGCAACAATGAACTGCAGGAGCTCGAAAGAAAAACAATGTCACTTGACAATAAAGGTGCATTTCTTCTACTCACCAACAGATACTGCGATACTATGCTGGAGAGGTTCAAGGGATTCAACAAGGAGGTAATTGTGAATTCGTGGCCAGTAAATAGGGATGGACAGAACAGGAAAGGAAACATGGAGATATTGATAAAAAACTATTGAAGGTTAAAATGATATATCAAACAGTTTGCCTAGTATATCTAAAACAGCCTCTTTGAAAGTCAGAACTGATTGGTCTTCCACAGTCATATCCGCTGCCATGTGGTATAGCTGATCTCGATTTCGGTGAAGATTGGAAATTTTATTCCAGGTATCATCAGATATACCTTGGTTTCTAGAGCGGCCTTTTACATTTTTCATCAGATCTTCAAAATGAGTGACTTTCGCTTGCTCCTTCGAACCCTTGTCTGCAACGACATATATGAGATAATACCTGAGAGATATCTCGACGGTGGAATCGAGTATGAGGATTGCTACCCTGTTTTTATGCTGGGGCTTCTCTTTTATCATTAGTCCTTCGGCAATCTTTATGGCATCTATTAGGGCCTGTTTCCAGGGGATTAAATTCTTAGCAGTTTTCTTCTTTTTTTTACTTGAACTTGCTCGCTTACCGATGTCAGGGAATTTTTCCACATATTTGTTTATGTCCTTAATTACTTCCTGTTCTTCATTTCTGACTCTCTTAATTATTGGCTGATCTACCATATTTTTGGGAGAAGCTAATTTTGATGAAAATTGGAGATAATGATACGCTATCCTCTTTACAGGCTGCATTATTTCCTTAAGTGCAGGGGTTTCAAAATTCAACCCGGATTTTGTACTGTTCCATGGCATCAGATTTCCAGGCCCATTTATGAATATCTCACATCTGAATCTAGCAAATCTTGCATGAGGGTAATGAAATTCAGAATCATTAAACCCCAGTTCTGGAGTTTTTCCAGCCTTAATTGCTAGCCTATCATTGCAATAAATGAAAAAGCCGTAATCACCTGTTTGGACTGATGATTCCATTAATCCTATTTTTACAGATACATTTACATTCCCTCTTCCAGATTCAATTTTAAACTCGAGGTTCTTAGGGGAATACTCACCGTATGGCTCTTCAAATTTTGCCCACGCATCAAATCTGTAAAATGTTACAGGGGATTCATTTATGAAAATTTCTCCATTGTTTGCGAGGGTATAGGCATAAGTTTCAGCTATTCCTTTTCTCAATTCCCTTTCCACTTTCTCTGACATGTTGAAATTAAGACCTGAAAAGCTGATTCTCGTAGAACCCTCGTCAAGATCATTGTGCAGAGAATACTGCATCTCCCAGTTTTCATCATCAAAATAACGGTCAACATCCAGAACAGTCTTGAAACCGGGTTCATTAAATGTCTTGCTTTCAAGGACAAATTTCTTTGCAATAAAAAATAGTGCTCTCTTGAGACCAACACCAAATTCTCCTATGGTTTCCTGTGAGGTTTTACTACCGTTATCCCCTAATGTGAACAGTTCAGCAATGTTACTTTCGCTGACGCCACCAGCATTATCCATATAGGTTAAGGTGCCTCTTTCCCTGTCAGCGTATATATGTATCATCAGTTTTGTATCAGTTCTGTTTTTTTTCCAGGCATCTATTGAATTATCGATGATCTCAAACAGTGCCATCCTGAAATCCAGATCGGTTGCCATAGACCTGAGAAGTTTCTTCTTTGGTGTTATGTTAATCTTTTTGAATTCAGATAAAGGATTTTCCATAAATGATATAGGTCATATAATATAAAAAATGGTCGGTAATAGAAGTTCAGTCCTCCATACTTCTATTATCTATTCGAAAAACCTATCCCGAAAACTGACCCATTTTCTTAAATACCCCCTACCCATGATTTCAGTGTCCGGAAAAGAACTCCTTTTCGGACAACAAAAGATTTCTTTGACGGACATACACAAAAAAATATTGATGAGGACTTTTTAAGTTCAGATAAACTTTTAACCATCTTTGTTCGTTCATCCTAATATATGTCGACCGTTTGGAGTGGAGTTGTAACTTTTATACTCTACATCGCACCCATAATTACAATTGCGGAATTTATATTTCAACTTCTCAAGTTATTCAATGGTATCCCAAAAAACTTTGTAAGGAACTCCAGAAAAGCTACATTGGGAAAAATTGCACGTTTAAACCCTACATTCTCCGAATTCTATGATACGGTCAGCTTCGTCGATGAGGGGACAAAATTAGGGCCTCTCTTTGTAAGAACTTTCCAGTTCATCTTCAGCTTTATATTTTATCTTGTTTTTGCTCTTGTTGCGAGAATAATACTAGGGGTGGTCATAAGCATAATTTTCCTTCTAATGTCGGCGACGCTATCCCTCTTTTTATTAATCTATTATTATTTTGTAGATGATTTTAGTCAATTCCACTTTACTGAGCGTCAGGACTATATATTCACTGTAATAAAACCACAGATACAGAAGTTCAGCATTAATATAAGCCAAAATCTATTATTAATCTACCTGGTTTGGTTTTATTTATTTTTGGGTATTATTGTGATAATTGGGCTTTCTCAATTCCTTAGTTACGTCGTCTCCACCCCTATTTTTCCATTGTCACTAGCTGGAATATCGGTATTTCTCTCGGTCATGTACGTATATCAATTTAATCTTAAGAGAGACGAATTAATTACCTGGGCATTTGAAAAATATAGAAAGGAGGAAAATCTGAAGCTGCCTGTCAAAATTGAGAAGAAAGTCGCGAACGGAAGCAGGGAGGTAATATCTGGAACCCTTCATGGAATCGGTCCTGAAATCGCAATTCTTCAAGACGATGGCCTCATCCAGGAAATCCCATGGAAAAAAATTGCCAACACAATAGTAGGACCTGATGCAGTTTTACGCGAGAATAGAATTACTGAATTGCAAAATTTCTTTGATGATCTTATAGGTAAACCTCTGACTATATACAATAAGGTCAAAGTTACTGAGTTCACGTGGGCAAGTTTCCCCAATCCCTTTAAGAGAGCACTAAGCAAATTGGAAGAAAATGTTATCAAGTATTTAGACGAAAGGACCGGTGCAGAAGTGATGCAGTTCTTCCTTTATTCATGGGAGATTAAACCGGAAAATGGAAAGAGGTCATTGTATCTTTACCTTTCTACTGAATTTGGGGCTCCCCCCATCTTCCGGTTTAAAGTTAGGGAGAACATAGATTTCGTCATTAGGACCGATGATAATGGCACATCTTATAAAATTCTCAGCTACGACCTTAAGAAAAAAGTGCTGGCGTTTAAGGAAATTCCTTCCAGTTAGTGCATTGTATAATTCCTGCATATTTTATTATGCAGGGAAATTATGCAATCTACTATCTTTGTTTGTTCTGATGGGGCAGACTTTAATTATATGAAATAACCCTCAATAATGCCACAATTGCTAGATGTTTCTCATGTGTCAAAGAGAGGATCTTCCTTGAGGATAACGTTGCCTAAAACAATCCGTGAAAAGCTTGGATTAAATGAGGGAGACATAATGGGATTGTATGAAGAGGAGGGAAAGATATTCCTTTAGAAGATTAAATAAAACTAATATGATCCGTATAAATTTTATGAACTTTCACTTTTGATTTAGAGTTAATCCTTGATAAATTTGCATAAAATTTGGACAATATCTGTCAATTGGACATTTCACTAAGCATGAAATAACCTAATCTGTAAAAATTTCAATATAATCATCCTTTTACGAATTGCTCAAGGTATTTGTCTATTATTTCATTATACAATAAGCCATGCTTCTTCAAACTACTTTCGCAAGTAGACATCAGGTCAGAATTGCTTAAACCATCCCTGCAAACTTCGCTTAAAAATGATTTAATCTCGGATAATAAAGATGCAAGTGAACCTAATGTCAACACATATACACTTTTGGTAGGGAGTTTGCTATCTGCTTTATTATTATTATGAACAGAAACTGGTATAGCTTCATAATCACTATAATTTTCTTTGACCCATTCCGTAGAAACAAGAAGTTGCCCAAAGTCTCTTTTGACAAATTTGTTTTCCTGCTTCTTTAAACTTTTGACCTCCAAAACTAGTATCCTTTTATCTGGGAGCATCCAAATAACATCTGGTCCCTCTTTTCTTGTATGTTCAGGTCTATCTGATTCTATGCCTATAAAGGACGCCAATTGCTTTAGTGATTCTTCGAAAGAATTAGATGATGCATTATGGTCTAAATTCGCAGACACGCTGTCAAACTCGTCTATTAATCCTCTTCTGAATTGATAATTCATGATTTTCTCCCACACTGACTTGGCTTGCTCAGATTTGGGGACTATTCTTTGATAAGGAGGATTTGTCTTAGGTCTTAGCAGATTCTTATTTAATGAAAATGCACATTTCTGATATCTGTCACTTTCTTCAATGTTACCCCAAAAGTATGCAAATCTTGCCTGAAACTCTCTTACTTTCCCCTTAATGTTGTTATCTACATCGCTAGATATAACTGAATCCAATTTTTTAATGGCTTTATCATATTGCTTGTCCTCAGCTAAATTGAAAGCTTTTCTCATTTTTCCTGCAACATCGATTTTTCCTATTTCCGGCTGTGGTAAATCAGTTAATTTGGCTAGTTCCTGGGCGTGGTAATTCACCCAATCAGGATCTCTTCTTAAACACTGATTGATTGTCTCAATCAGTTCTCCCGTTGATTCAATTTCCTTAGTAGTATCAAACGCAATCTTTATCTGAGTTTTTGTCCCAACAGACATTGAATCATAATTCTTAGAAATCCAAGAAGGCAATGAATTACCAGTTAAGATAACTACTGAATAATCTCCCCTACCCCTAGTTGCTCTTCCAATTCCTTGTTCAATACGAACTGATATCAAGCTACCAAGGAAAGTGCTTCCAGTCATGACCTTTGATCCATATTTCTCATATTCACCGGATTGTGAAGGTAGACCATCTATGATCAGTATTCTGCAAGAATCAGCTGGCAGATCTATCCCATCATACCTGTTTGCAAACACATAAGGACCGTTGCTCTTTCTATCCATCAGTAATTTCACGTATTCGTCTACTTTTTCAGAGGTCTCTGCATGGATTGCACCCAATCTTTTCCACCGTTCAGCTGCATATGCTGAAGGAACCAAGATAACTATTCCAAAAGTCTTGTCTCTAAAATTTTGCAATATTTTTTCTACAGCTTCGTCTGGATTATCGATCTGGGTTATTTTTGGAACAATTATCATTCTTTCCCCTATGCCTGCAAGAGTTTTTGCTGAAATGGGTTTTTTAATGCCTTCGGGATCAGCATCGAAATTTTCAATAATTTGCGAATCGTCATTGAGGGTCGCTGACATATAGACACGTCTAGGGCACTTATCAAACGTCGGAATCATTCGAACTGGAGGAAATAAAGGTGTTATCGTTATTCCATTCTTGCCAATAATAGGATAGCATTCCTTCAACCTGTCCCTAACTAGTGGCCAAGTGAAAGTAAATTTATCTTTTATTGATTGAAGTCTATTTTGGACTTCATTAAATTTCTGATCCCATGCCCAGTATGGGACCTCGAGTATTCCGTTTTCATCGCCACTAAGAATATCATTTAGGGTTGCTAATTCACCTCTTTCGCTGAAAACATCTCGAAATACACCAACAATATTTTGATACGTCTCCAGATTATCTGCCTTAGTTATCCTGATTGAAAAACTGTCTCTTATCTCAGAAAAACTGGAATGAGCATCATCTACAATAATTCCGCCCAAAGAGACGATTTCCTTATCTCCGTTTAAAACACCAAATCGGCTCTTTCCATTGAAAAGAGCTTTGTATGTGGCCACAAGGATTTTTTTACCTTTAAGAAAATCATCGGAGATCGGATCTGAAGAGCCATCATTGAATCGTGCCACTGGAAATCCATAGCCAGAAGCTCTGTTAAATACCTGCTCTGCTAATTGATTATTTGGTACAAGGTATAGAACTCCCTTCTTAGTTTCATTCATTATTGAGGCGCCGATTAGCATTCCGACCAATGTTTTACCGCCACCTGTATGCAGCTTTACAACCAGGTCTCTTTGGTCTCTTCTATTATTCCATTCGGCAAGAACCTCTCTCTGACTTTGATATAAATCGTTTATTTTATCAGTTACACCTAACCTATTGAATATCTCAAAAGGATCGGTTGAGCCTTCTTCTTTTGATTGCGAAAGAAATTTTTTATAATCGACCACATTAGTTCAATTCCTTTTATAATATTATTTTTTCTAATTATTACCAATTATAAAGTAAATCAAGAAGATCAAAAGATATCTATCAGGTCTAATATTCAGTCTTATGGTTATAGGGATGAAACAAATAAATCATCAGTGTTTCTAAAGATTAAAAGACTATGCGTACATTTTCAACCGCTCTTTAACCGATTTCGCTTTCATAGCATATGGACGGTCAGAATGGATGACAGGCTTGAGAGAACAGTAAGAAAGCTTACCCCCGGACAGAAGATAGCTGTGTATCCCATGAGCACCAGATACGGCGACATGTTCACCGCCGAGGCAAGGCAGTGTGAGACCAGTGATCTGTCCGGCGTGTCACTGGATGAACCGTTCCAGGCGGAATTCCTGAATTTTGATGGTTCAACAGTAACAGTCAGGACAGAAAAGTACCCCTGCCTCAGGATAAACATCAGCGACCTGGAGAACATTGTTCCATTGGGCACGGCCTAATCAGAAGGCTAAACCCAGTTCCACACGTCACCTGAGTAGGGTCTCGCAGCAACCAGTGCAAATCCGGAATCCGGATATTTACCGGCGGCACTGTACAGGATTGAGAGATGCAGGTCCCTCATTGCGCCTGGCAGGAACGTGAATGATTTGTACATGCCGTCAACCGGCCTGGCCAGTATTGCCGCCTTTGGTATCCTCGCCTCAACCGAAAGCCTCTGCACCTCCCTGAGGAATGGGGAATCCAGATACCTGACCTCCGTACCTTCCCTGGAATGGATCATAGCCCTGAAACCTCTCTTCTCCTCACCATGGAAATTGTATTCGATATAGCAGTCCTCGTCTCCGATGTGCAGATTCTGAAGGATATCCGCCTCGTATGCAACAACGGACAGGGGAATACGGGAGTTTACCTCCTCAATTCCTGCAATGCCGCTTCCTCCCGGTCCCAGTTCCGTAATCCTGATGTTATTCTTCATCTCCATTATCTCTCCAATGACCGACGTGATCTGTTTCCGGTCATTCTCGCTGATCCGGTACTCAACATTGATCTTACCGTCCCTGAGGTAGAGACTGCCCCTCACAGACCTGGGTATATCATCTATCCTGCCAAGCACTGCTGATGCGGTGACCATTTCATCGGCGCTCATCCTGAGCACAAGGCATTCGCCTATCCTCGTGGGCCTGTACTGCATCAGCATGGGTTCAAGCTTCATTCCCGGCTCCCCGCAGATAAAGAGATCTATGAACGCTCCCATGTCCGTGACCTGGAAATCGAGTGGTATTGTGTCGATCTCCCTCTCCAGTATTGGATAAATGGGAATATGCTGCTCTATGGAAATTCCAAGCGACATGCTGTTTCTGTTTTCTATTTCACGGTATAGCATCATCCGGCACCCTGGCAATTCGAAATACGAAAGCTTTCATGTGGTCTGTATATAATAATGTGGTCTTTTCACTGCATGAAATATTTCATTGCCCATTTTGATTCCATGGCCGTTGGGAGATAATTCAGCGGCCTGTTTATAGGAGTGATCCGGTGCAATATGATAATCTCATACTATGAAGGCCACAGGCTGCACCGGCCCTGCATCGCGAATATCAGCACGTGGATGGTCATTGTTCCGCGGTATTCGCTGCTCACATACAGGAACTGGCTGATGTGGCTTGACAAGGATTCAGTTTCAGTCCGCAAGTCCACAGGCGAACCTGAGCACTCCTTCGGAAGATAAACCGCGATTCCATCCATCCCATAAATTCTCTCTTTTTCTCATTTTTCATCGGCACAGAACCGCTTATATCCAGATTGAAATGCACAGTTTATGGGTAATCGGAGAAATATGTCAGAGATTGGAAAGGAGCACTACCTTGGAAAGGATTTTGGATTATTATACGGAGGTAACCCCCGGACTCATGGAGGTTGATTTTGTGAACAAATTTGACTTGGAGTTTTACAATGGATATATAAAAACAACACTGAGACTGGCCAGAAAGGTCAAAAGATGCACATCTATTGAGGAGGCTAGAAGAATTGCGCAGGAAATGGAAGATAAGGCCCTTAAAAAGTTGGAGGAAACCATGGGTGATTTATGAGAATTTCATAAATTCCCTAAAAAATATAAAAGAGTGAAGGCATACGTATGACAATAATGGAAATAATCAAAACTGAAGAGGTTAACCCTGTTAAAGATAAAAACAGAATGGCTGCCCTCAAGGCCTGGGAGACAATGAGGAGGCAGAAAATTGAAAGGATCAAATCAGAGTTTGAAAGCATAGATGACTATTTCTTTGACCCTGACATGAGAAAGGTTGCCTTCGGAACCTACAAAATCAACCCACCGCTCATTAAGCCCTCAAAACTGACATGGGTGGAGAAAGGAGGAGTAGGGAAAGAACTGTCTGACGGATGGTCCCTCAACTTTGCCGTTGGCTGCACCCATGCATGCAGATTCTGTTACGTAGACAGCATAAATAAGCGGTACGGTACTAAACGAGCCGGAAATCTTGTGAACAGGGCATGGGGAAACTACTTTTACATTCCTGAAAATATAAATGAAGCCATAGAAAAAACAAACTGGAAGAGATGGGAAGGTGTGGAAGTAATGATGTCATCCACACATGATGCTTATTTGCCTCAGCTGGCCAAAATCACAAGGAATATTGTATCTGTTGCACTTGAGGATGGTGTGAAGCTATGTGTGCAGACTAGATCACCGCTTGTGAAGAAGGACTTTGATATATATTCCAAGTACAGAGATCAGGTAAGAATCCAGGTATCTGTGGCCACAATGAACCATGGCCTTTCCAGGTTAATGGAACCAAGGGTTGCAAATGCTGAGTCCAGGATTGACATAATAAGGGAGGCAAAGAAGCTCGGTCTGAAAGCAGGAATAATCATAGCACCAGTTATGCCCCCGCTAAAGATCAGGCCGTCACCATCTCAGGATGTTGAGGAAATAGTTAAGATCATATCTGAATTCAAGCCTGATTTCATCTATGGGGAGTCATTACATACAAGAGGGTCCAATATCAAGGAGTTGGAAATTGCATTACAGGAGCCTCTCATACTGGGGAACTTCGATGAGGCCATGGAAAAAAGATTTCATGCGATATTATTGAAATATGGAATGAAAGGCAGATGGTGGAGAGAGCGCCATAAAATCAATCATCAAATGTGAATCCTCCATGCATACCTTTTACACTTTCAAGAATGGTTTTAATTTTTTCACCATCGTATCTCTCTATTACATTCCCAAATAATTTCATAGCATTCAAAAACTTAGATTTACTTTTGGTGTCTCTCACTCTCAGTATCATCCAATATTCTATTTTATTCCCTTTACTTGAAATAGCAACCCGCTCACCATAAGGTTTACCAAATTCTTTCTCAAACAGGTCTAAAAGAGCTTCATCAGGAGTTTTTCCCGGTTCATAATTGGGAAGGAATGTTTTCATCCTGGCAATGTCACTTTCTGTAAACCTTTTTTCAATTCTACCTTGCAGTCTGTAAACTCCCCATGTGTAATTCATCATTATGTCTACAAAGCGAGACTGGTCAGCTAGTGCCTTCAGTTGCGAAAAATTTGGTTCCATCCCCTCTGGGTCAACAAAAAATAATACTATAGTCCTTGAGTTTACAAGGTCCTTAACCACTTTTTCAATATTTGAATTGACATCTCCTGCTATTACAGTACCTCTTCCTGGACTAATTAACTCCATTCTCTTTGATAAGAGGTTTGCCTTTTTTTCATCAATTTCAAACGATATTACGTTGTCGAATTTGTCATTTAATAATGCCAATAATGATGACCCAAGAACAGTAAATCCAGTGTTTTTTATCCTAACTAAGCCACTGCCTCCAAATGCATCTATAAATAAAACCCTATTAAATCCTTTATTTTGCTTTCTGCTAGCCGCAATTGTGGCAAAAATACCCAAATAATAGTTCAGATATGCTAACTTAAGTAATGTATGCGGCAGATATTCATTATCCACATCAGTTACCCCTAAAGAACTACTGTTTAACTTTGCAATAACTTGTCTACCATTTTCATCAGCAATGAATTTTAACTGGTCTCTCAGTTTATCATAGTCACTTTTGGGTTGTTTCGCGATTCTGCTCACCCCACAATATGATCTCTGTACCACCGTTCTATTTTTTCTTTAATTGCCTCCCTAATAAAATCCTGCGAGGACATCCATAGATCATGCTTCTCCACAATGTCATTAATTTCCTTAGCCAGACCTTCCGGAAGTTGCAAAGTGAGTTTTACTGACTGTTTAGGCATCCATGTTTATATACTGAAAACGTTTTAATAATTGCAAATGTTAAAAGGTTTATAGAGGTCTAAACGGTGTATATGTATGTCTGAAAAACTTACACTTGTATTGCCAGATGAACTAAGCAAGGCCATTAGTACTGAAGCAGCAGGGAAGTATCTATCCTGACAGCAGTTTATTTTAGAGGCTGTCTGAGAGAAGCTTGCAAGGGCGAATGGAGGGTATTTTTAGATGAAAACGAAAAAAGTGAATGGTTTTGGCAACCTAGTAAAGAATTGCAGTCGATTTAAACCGTTTTCCGACAAGGAACGGAAGAAGAGAACCCTGAGGAACCGCATACTGGAGAT